>JAUZQU010000160.1 GCA_030950835.1 Mariprofundaceae bacterium
AAAGCAAAAAAGTAGAGATTCTTTTTGTCGAAGATGCGCAGTTTTTCCGCCATTTGGTCATTCCTGTGTTGGAGTCTATGAACTTTTCCATCCGCACCGCCAAAGATGGTCAACAAGCTTGCGACATCTTGCGCAATTATACACCTGACCTCATCCTCACCGACATCGAAATGCCCAATATGAATGGTATTGAGCTTGCCAAATGGGTCAAAGAGCAGCCTGCTTTACACATGATTCCCGTCATCGCCCTCACAGGCACTAAAAACAAACATATTGAGCTAGAAAACGATATGTTTGAAGATGTATTGGTCAAGCTGGATAGGCAATCTTTGGTTGCATCGTTGGCTAAAGTTTTAGAAAAGTATCAACACCAAACACCAGCTGAGCAAGCCACTGGGAAACCCAGTATGCCTGCTTTAAGCTACACTTAAATCGAGGTTGTTTATGACACAAGCACTCACCCCCATCACCGATGCAACTACCCAGTCAGCCACCGAGTTACTCACCTGCCGCGTGGGTCAACAATGGATAGGTTTTCGTGTACAACAAGTCCGAGAAGTCGTCAGCCAGCAGCAACGTACTGTCATGCCTATGGCACCTATGGCAGTAGCAGGTTTGATTAATTTACGCGGTAAAGTCATCACTGAGCTGGATATTCGGCGGGTGGTGGGTTTAGAGCAGCGTCCCACAGATGCAGATTTTCATGTTGCCATCGTGGAAACATCCAGCGGTGAAGATTTTGGTTTGGTGGTCGATGATGTGGGTGAAGTGGTGGTGATGAATGAAGATTTATTTGAAGCTACCCCGCGTTCGTTGGATGAAGTTTGGCGGCAGGTCAGTGATGGTGTATTAAAACAACAAGATAGGGTGTTGGTCTTGGTGAATGTAGATAGATTCATTGCTTTAACCATTCCTAACCTCAATCCACAAGATAACCATGACATCACGCTACATTAAGGAGATACCATGAGAAAAGCATTGATAGTGGACGACGCTAAAGTCGTTCGTGTTTCTTTAAGCAGAATCATGAAACAGCTGGGCTTTGAAACCTTAGAAGCTGCCGATGGTCAGCAAGCTATAGATCAAATAGCTGCACATCCTGATACCTGTTTAATCATGTTGGATTGGAATATGCCCGTGATGAATGGTTATGATTTTCTATTGCACCTAAGGTCTATTCCCGAACATGTCACCCAGCCCAAAGTGGTCATGGTGACTACAGAAACAGGCATGAACTCCATGCTCAAAGCTTTAGCTGCAGGTGCAGATGAATACATTATGAAACCCTTTGACAAGGATATGATTGCTGGAAAGCTGGATATTCTTGGCATTGATTATGATTAATATATGGGCTATTTTTATCACCATCCACCGTTTATTTGAGTTGCCATGAATCTACTTATTGTCGATGATGACATCAGTTTTAGAACCTTTATGCGCCAATGTCTGCGTGAATTAGAGGGTATCCAAGTTGTCGGTACGGCAGGTCATGGCAGAGATGCTTTGCTCAAGATGCAACAATTAAAACCTAATTTGGTGACGTTGGACATGGATATGCCGCATTTCAATGCCATTGAAATATTGCATAAAATGCAGCTAGACTTTCCACATATACGCGTAATCATCATCGCTTCTAGCACAGAAACCGATGCCCAGCGTACCGTGGCTGCCTTAGAAGCTGGCGCATACGATTTCATCTTAAAACCCGAAGGCAAAACCCTTCAACACCAACACAGCTTCCAAGAAAAGTTGTTTCCAGCCATGCAACAAGCGCAATCTGTAAGTAAGGTAGTAGGCTTACAACCGCGCAAGGCTGCCGTCAATAAAATACCTGCTCCTAAGCTCCTGCCCAATTCTAGCCGCGCTACACGTCCAGACATCGTGGCTATTGGTTCAAGCACAGGTGGTCCTGCTGCTTTACACCAACTACTCACCCAACTACCCGCAAACTTCCCTACCCCCATCACCATCACCCAACACATGCCTAAGATGTTCCTTGCCTCGCTCGCCCAACGCATTGATAAAGATAGCCCTTTAACTTGTAAGCTGGCTCAAGATGGTGAAACCTTAAAAGCAGGTCGTATTTATCTCGCTCCAGGTGATACACACATGAAAATCGAGCGCCAAGGTGTCTATTTAGCTATCGCCTTAGAAGCAGGTGAGCGTGTTCACCATTGTATTCCTGCAGTAGATGTCACTTACCACTCTCTGGCTGCCCTTGCCCCGCGTATCAAAACTTTAGCAGTAGTGCTTACAGGCATGGGCAATGATGGTGCTTTGGGTGCCAAAGCGCTTGCCGACAAAAAGAGTATCGTCATCGCCCAAGATAAAAACAGCAGCACAGTCTGGGGAATGCCCGGAGAAACCGTGCGTTTAGGGGCTGCTCAAGAGGTGTTACCTTTAGAAGACATCGCCCAAGCTTTGTGTAGACATGTAGGTTTATCCTGATGAGAAGCACAGAGTTCAACTGGTTTAGAACCTTCTTAGAGCAACAAAGTGGCATTATCATCAGTGAAGATAAGTTGTATTTGGTGCAATCAAGGTTAAAACCTTTATTGCGACAACATCAAATCTCCGACTTAAACCAGTTGGCTAAGCACATTAAGTACCATGCCTCATCCGATATTTCCCAACAGGCCATTGATGCCATGACCACCAACGAAACCTTGTTTTTTCGTGACCAATATCCTTATGATGCCTTAGAAACCCTTGTTTTTCCTGAGCTTTCCCATGCAAAAGGCATCAGTTCACCTATCCATATCTGGTCAGCCGCTGCTTCGCGTGGTCAAGAAGCCTATTCGATTGCCATTGCGGCAAATGAATCCATTGCCCAAGCCCAAAAACGGGTTCGCATTTTGGGTACAGACTTATCCCCAACCGCCATCGCTTATGCCAAAGCGGCTATTTATTCACAAATGGAAGTGCAGCGTGGTATGCCTGTCACCCGTTTGGTGCGTTTCTTTAGCCAACAAGGCACGCACTGGCATGTTGCCAAGGACATCAAAAATATGGTGCAGTTCGAAACTGCCAACTTAACCGAAGATAAGCTGGTCAGCCAAGTCCGCCGTTTTGGTCCTTTTGATGTGGTTTTCTTGCGCAATGTATTGATTTACTTTTCTGCTGAAGAACGAAAAAAAGTCATTGATCGTATTGCCCGCAGTATGCGCAAAGGTGGTTATTTAATCACAGGTGCAACTGAAACACCCGAAGGTTTGAACTCAAAATGGGAGGCAGTATTGTTCAAAGGGAAACGTTTGTGGAAACTTCAATAAACAGGTTTCACACCTCTGGCAACAAACTCTCCACATACGCTTCTGCGTCAAAAGGCATCAAGTCTTCCAAGCTTTCGCCCACACCCACATAACGCACAGGCAGTTGAAACTTCGCACAAAGTTGCAATAAAATACCACCCTTACCCGTCCCATCCAACTTGGTCACAATTAAACCTGTGGTATGCACCACTTCACGAAACTTCTCCACCTGCATCAGCGCATTTTGCCCCGTTCCCCCATCCACCACGTGCCATACTTCATGTGGGGCATCAGGCAAGGCTTTGCGAATCACCCTATGCACTTTTGCCAACTCATTCATCAAACCTGTATCGGTTTGCACCCGCCCTGCAGTATCAATAATCACCACATCATACGCCTTGGCTATACCTCGGCTGATGGTATCAAAAGCAACCGATGCAGGGTCTGCACCTTCACCTTGTCGTACCATATCTGCACCTGCACGCTGCACCCAAACTGCCAACTGCTCCACTGCCGCCGCTCGAAAGGTATCCGCAGCGCCAATCAACACTTTTTTACCTTGTGCGGCATACATATTTGCCAACTTGCCAATCGTGGTGGTCTTTCCCGTACCATTCACCCCTGCTACCAGCAACACAAATGGTCCAGAAGATGCCTCCATTTGGGGTTGTTCAAGCTTCATTGTCTTGACCATCTGCTCGCGTAAACTGTGCAAAGGTTGTTTGGACTTTTTGGCTTGTTCAACCCACTCCATGACCAAAGAAGCACCACAATCTGCCATAATCAAGCCATCTTCAATATCTGCCCACTGTGCATCCGAAAGTTTGTCTGCCTTCATACTCGGAAACATCGCACTCAAACTCTCTCGGCTTTTCCGCATGCCTTGACCCAAACGACCCAATATCGACATCATTACCCCTCTTCCATTCAATCTACGCCCATTCAAGCGAGCTATATTTATTACTGTAGCTGTTCAGCTTGACCATATTTAGTTCGCTGCCAAGGAAAAAGGCGCAGCATACTCCTGTATGTGAGCATTTTTGACGCAGGAAGCGGGCAAAATATGGTCAAGCTGAATAGTTACTATTTACCAAGCTTAGACATTTGGCAAGTAGATTCATGCAGACTAAGCTTGCGCCATGTTAAAATCATATCCCTTCACCCTAGCCGTCATCGATTTAGATAATACGCTTTATGCTGCCAACAATGGTGTGTTTGCACGCATGGATCAACGTATGAATACTTATATTTGCCGTGAACTGGGGCTACAAGCTGAGCAAGCCAATGCCTTACGTCTGCGATATTGGCAACAATATGGGTCAACACTTAAAGGTTTGATGCTGCATCACCAGCAAGCAGCAGAGCCATTTTTAGACGAAGTTCACGACATCCAAGCCCATGAACTATTAACAGCTGACCCACAGCTCAACCAAATGCTGACCGCTTTAACTGTCACCAAAGTCATCCATACCAATGGCACCCAACAACATGCCGAAAGCATTTTAACTGCCTTGGGCATACGCCATCATTTTGCGCGTATTTACGATATTCGTTTCAATGATTACACCCCAAAACCCTGCTCCGACACCTTATTGCAGCTCTTTGCCGCCGAAAAAGTCGCAGCACATCAAGCATTGGTCATTGATGATATGCCCGATAATTTACAAGCCGCCCAACACCTCGGTGCCCAAACAGCATGGATACATCAAGGGGAAAAACATGGTAGTCATACATGGGATATGGCTGCAAAATCAATGTTGGATTTAGACTTTGAATCACAAGTGTCATAAAAACAACATTTCAATAGAAATAAACACAACCACACTTTATGAAGCCGAACCTGTTCACCACTATTTGCAAATAGGCAGCTATAAAAAAATAAAAATGCCAGCAGTTAAACAGACTTAGCATAAATACTGACAAATATAGTCACATTATACAAGCAAGAAACAAAGCTATGATTGCCATTGGTGAAGATATTGATAACGTTCGCCGTGGGGAAGGGTTCATCACCCTCGCTGCGCAAGTAGCAGACACCGATCAAGCGGCACTCCTTTTTCGTTTTGGTCGGTGTCGGGGCGCATTTCAACGATGTTTTTAAGGGGGCTACAATGTCAATCGCTACAACACGCAAAAGCTTCACCCAGCATGTTAAAAGCATACTGAGCAGCCACTATTTTGCCGTTGCAACTACAGTCATCACCTTATCCATGTTTTACCCTGTATTATCAGGCTTGGGTGTCATTACACGTTAAAAGCTTAATACTCGGGTAGGTTCAGCAGCGACTCTGCTTGCTCCAACACAAATGTTTTAAAGGCTTCAGGAATTGCTGCGAAACGTTTACCCTCTCTATATACAATATGCCACTGCCGCATCACAGGAAAATGCTCCACCTCCAATACCACCAAGCGTTCCAACGCCAATTCCATCTCAATGGTGTGCAAAGAAACAATACCCAAACCCAGCTCCGCCATCACTGCCTGTTTAATCGCTTCAGAGCGACTCATTTCCATACCTGCAATTAAGTCCAAGTTATGTTTGGCAAAGAAACGCTCCGCTGCGATGCGCGTCCCCGAATCTTTTTCGCGCACAATAAAAGGTTCATCTGCTAAGTCTGCCAACAATATCGGCTGCTCTTTCACCAAAGGATGCGAAGGCGAAGCAATCACCACCAAGGGGTTGTCCATAAAAGGAATGCCGCACAAATGATGCCCTGCTGGTGGTTTACCCATAATTGCCATGTCGGTATGGTTATGTTCTACGGCATCCACCAAACCTGAGCGGTTGGTCACATGCAAGTTGATTTTAGCTTTGGGGAACTGGCGTTTAAAGGCTGCAATCAACTGCGGGGCAAAATAGTTGGCAGTCGATGCCATGGTAAGGTGCAAACGTCCACGCTCCACACCCTTCAACTCATCCAACATCAACTTCGCCTCATCCATTTGCTGCTGTATGTTTTTGGCATAATGCAACAGCTCATCGCCTGCCTCAGTCAACCGAACTTGTTTACCAAAACGCTCAAACAAGGGTAAACCCACATAGTCCTCAAGCTGTTTCATCTGCATAGAGACAGCAGGTTGTGTAAGAAATAACGACTTGGCTGCCAAGGTATAACTTTGTTGCGCTGCTACAGCAGTAAATATATTCAATTGTTTGACTGTAAATCCCATAAAAGCGAATGTATAAGAAAAACTTATGGATGTCATTACAATATTTGATTTTACTTTATGTTCGTTGGGCTTAAAGTTCGCCCCAGAGACAAAATGGTTTTAAATGCGCAAGCAGACCAGTTTACATCGGTTTGATTGCAGGTAACGTTTACATTATATGCACTCTTGTATAATGTTCCGCATGCTGAAGGGATGATAGGGTGTCCTCAAGTATTAAACCTGTTGCTGGTTTAAAGCTTAAATTCTGATGATTGTTGCGTGGGCTTAACCCCCTTTAATGGCCGCGAAACAGCTTAGAGATTAATAAACAACGGAGTGATTACATATGTCAAAGAAGACTTATAACGCGGGTGTTAAAGACTACCGCGATACATACTGGGAACCTAACTACAGTGTTCAAGATACAGACATTCTAGCCTGTTTCAAAGTTACACCACAAGAAGGCGTTCCTCGTGAAGAACTTGCAGCAGCAGTAGCCGCTGAATCTTCAACAGGTACTTGGACAACAGTTTGGACTGATTTGTTGACCGACTTGGACCATTATAAAGGTCGCGCTTATGCGATTGAAGATGTGCCTGGTGATGATACTTGTTTCTACGCATTCATCGCTTACCCAATTGATTTGTTTGAAGAAGGTTCAGTTGTAAACGTATTGACCTCTTTGGTTGGTAACGTATTTGGCTTTAAAGCATTGCGTGCCTTGCGTTTGGAAGACATTCGTTTCCCACTTGCATACGTTATGACTTGTAATGGTCCTCCACAAGGTATTCAGCAAGAACGTGATATCTTGAATAAATATGGTCGTCCTCTATTGGGTTGTACGATCAAACCTAAATTGGGTCTATCTGCTAAAAACTACGGTCGTGCTTGCTACGAAGGTCTTCGCGGCGGTCTTGATTTCACCAAAGATGACGAAAACATCAACTCACAACCATTTATGCGTTGGAGAGCCCGTTTTGACTTCGTACAAGAAGCTATCGAGAAAGCAGAAGCTGAAACTGGTGAGCGTAAAGGTCACTATTTGAACGTTACTGCACCAACTTTCGATGAAATGATGAAACGTGCTGAATATGCTAAAGAAATTGGCTCGCCAATTATTATGCATGATTACTTGACTGGTGGTTTGACTGCCAACACAGGTCTAGCACAATGGTGTCAAGACAATGGTATGTTGCTACATATCCATCGTGCTATGCATGCTGTTCTTGATCGTAACCCACACCACGGTATTCACTTCCGCGTATTGGCTAAAGTT
>JAUZQU010000161.1 GCA_030950835.1 Mariprofundaceae bacterium
TTTAACTGCCGTTTGGAATGATGAAACTCATGCCCACGCACACCGCTAACATCTTGCCTATAACCCAATCCAGCAAGCCTATCTTGCATGGCAAACGAACACGGCAACACACCCGCCATACTAACCCCATCAATAGCTTCACCCAATACCATCATACCCCCACATTCCGCCAACACAGGTCTATCCTTTTCGATAAACGCCACCATAGAAGGCAAACTTGGCGACATGCTCAAAGCTTCAAGATGTAATTCAGGATAACCACCCGGCAACCACAAAGCATCCGCATCATGAGGCACAGCTTCACCGCGCAAGGGAGAAAAGAAGTCCACACACGCACCCTGCGCCTTTAACCATTCAATATTAGCAGGATACATGAAACAAAATGCAGCATCCTTAGCTACGGCAATCTTTTTACCCCTTAACCATGCACCATCATTTTTGCTTGAGTGCCCCTGCTCTTCGCTGCATGTTCGCACTGCTGCGGCAAACGCATCCTCAACATGTAAACAGTCTGAAAAATCAGGCAAAGCCCACTCGTATGGCATCTGCAAACCCAAGTGGCGCTCAGGTAAAGTGGGTGCATTTTTAGCCACCCATGCGAACAAAGGCGGAAGTGCAAACTCCACCAACAATTCGCGTAATATCTTAGCATGATTCTCACTGCCCACATGGTTCGCCACAATGCCCACAATGTTCACATCCATGGCTTGCGCCCTAGCCACAAAACCTTCCACCAATGGCACAATCGAACCACTCATACCCTTGGCCGATACCACAAGCAACACAGGTATAGCCAATTGTTTTGCCAGATCAGCGCTAGAGCCCACACCACCAACACCTTTCACACCATCAAACAAACCCATCACACCTTCAATGATACGCATATCTGCACCCAGCGATTTTTCGGCCCATAATGTTCTACTTGTCGTGATGCCCACCATGCGCGTATCAAGGTTATACGAAGTTCGCCCACATGCCACTTCATGCCACATCGGGTCTAAATAGTCTGGGCCTGCCTTGAAAGGTGCAATATGTTGGTGTTGCGCACGGAAATACTGCATCAACGCCAGCGTCACTGTCGTTTTACCACAACCTGATTGTGTACCCGCAATCAACACATCTTTACCCCTATCCTTGATTTAAAACGGGGAAATAGACAAACGTTGCCAGCAAAATATCACAGCAGCATCCGCTTCATCCCCGAAGCTTCTTCATTCATGGTATTAGGCCGGTCTCCTGGCTTACCTTCATCCTTCCTTATCCTTCTCTTCCCAAAAGTTGTATCCTTTTAGTGAGTTGCGCATAAAGTCGTCAGGTTTACAGTAGCGGGGGCTGCGCTGGACTTGTTCTTGAAATACCACAAAAACGCACCAGACTTCCCGTTTCACCTTCAAGTTGAACAACCATCAGGCACCTAAAACATGGCAAAACGTAACTTGTCACCTACATCTTGTCGAGTGCCATGCTGGATTGAGGTGCTGGAAAGCCAATGACTGAAATAGTCCCCAAAAGTCAGGTTAAAAGGTGGGGGCAAGGATTCTTTTAAAGCTATAGTGATTCATGAAGTGAACTACGTTTCGTCATTCCCGTGAAAACGGGAGTCCATCTACGTGCTAATGTGGATCTTGAGTGGATGCCCGATAAAAGAACTCGAGCATGACGCATGAAAGATAACTCAATATCTGAATCTACTATATATTAGATAGATTTCTTTTTTGGGGGCGAAATGACACACCAACCCTACGCAGGACAACATAACCTACATATAAGATAGAACACCACCACTACAAAGGCGCAAACAGCCCCTTCATATCATCAGCAGTGATTTTTAATTCATCTTGCTGTTTTCCTTCTTGATAAACTGCATCAGCAAGCGCCTTTTTCTTGGCTTGCATGGCAACAATCTTCTCTTCCACGCTGTTTTCCACCACCAATTTGTAGACAAATACTGCTTTCTCTTGCCCAATGCGGTGCGCTCTGTCGGTGGCTTGGTTTTCAGCAGCAGGGTTCCACCATGGATCATAATGGATCACGGTATCAGCTTCGGTTAAGTTCAAGCCAACACCCCCTGCTTTGAGGCTAATCAAAAACACATCTGCCTTGCCCTGTTTGAATTTCTCAATGGCATCATCACGTTTGCGCGTTTGCCCTGTCAGTTTGCTGTAGCTGATGTTGTGTGCTTTTAATTCATCTTCAATCAAGGCAAGCATCTTGGTAAACTGCGAAAAGAGCAGCACGCGCCGCCCTTCTTCCAACATTTCGGGCAACATTTGCATCAAAAGCTCTAGTTTTGCTGATTCTTCAAGCTTTTGTGCCTGTTTTAAGGATAAAATACGTGGATCACAGCATACTTGACGCAACTTCAGCAAAGCATCAAGTATCGTGATATGACTTCTCGCCAAACCTTTGCTGGCAATGGTATCTCTTACCTTTTTCTCCATGGATATACGTATACTTTCATACAATGCAGCTTGTTTTTTGCCCAACGTCACGGTGCGAATCATGATCGTTTTCTCAGGAAGTTCTGATGCCACTTCGCCTTTGGTTCGGCGCAACATAAAGGGTTTGATGCGCTTGCCTAAGCGTTGTTGTTGCTCCCTGTTTCCTTGTTTTTCAATCGGTGTGCGGAAAATTTGGTTAAACTGCTTGGCATCACCAAGAAAGCCTGGCATCAAAAAGTCAAACAATGCCCAAAGCTCGCCCAAATGGTTTTCCATGGGTGTGCCCGTCAAACATAGTTTATGTTTAGCTTTGAGCTTGCGGATGACTTTTGCTGCTTTGGCTTTGGGATTTTTCACCACTTGTGCTTCATCCAATATGAGCAAGTGATACTCATGCTTGCTCAACACTTCTTCATCACGCACCAACAAAGGATAAGTGCTCAGCACCACATCATAAGTATCCATATCATCAAAGTGTTGCTTGCGCTCTGAGCCTTGTAGCACCAACACTTTCAAGGCAGGTGCAAACTGCTCCGCTTCACGCCGCCAGTTGCTCATCAAGCTGGTTGGGGCAACAATTAAACATGGTTTATCCATGCGCCCTTGTTCTTTTTCCAACAACACATGTGCCAATGCCTGCACTGTCTTGCCCAAGCCCATATCATCCGCCAAAATACCATCGAATTGATATTTACGCAGGAATTGCAACCAGTTCAAACCTTGCTGTTGATACTCCCTTAACTCCGCTTTTAAGCCTTCAGGAGGCGCAACGGCTTCAATGCCTGTGAAATCTTGCAGTTGTTTACCAATTTCTCTGAGATTTTCACCACCTCGCCACAACAAATTAGAGTTTTCCTGCTCCAAATCTGCCAAACGCCCCGCATCAAAGCGCGACATTTTCAGTGAGCCATCATCACTTAAACTCTCGTGATCATAAAGCTCGTATAATATTTCCAATATGGGTTTGATTTGCGTGCTAGGCAGCTTGAGGTATTGCCCATCGCCTAGGCTCAGCGTTAATGTTTCGGGCAAGTTTTCTGGCTCGTAATGTTTTAAAACTTGCGCAATCAAAGGCAGCAATGCTTGTTTTTTGCCATTGATATCAATATCAAAGCGCAGGTCAAACCAATCATTACCCTGCTCTTCAATATCGGCATGCCAGTCTTCGGCTTCGTGGACTTGCATATTAAAGTCATCAGCAATTTCAACCTGCCAACCTTGCCCTTCAAGCTGAGGAATACTCTGGCTGATGAATTCAGCCCATAAGGTATCATTTTCTAGGCTATGCTCTGTTTTAAAGAAGAGAAAAAGGTCGTTATCTTCTTCAGTAAGACCTGCTGTAATGCCAAAGCTGTACGCTTGATTCACAAGCTCATTTTCTGCCTCAGCATCACGGGATATTGCAATGATTTTATTGCCTTGTTTAACCATCACCTGCTCATCGTCAGGGTGTATAGACACTTCATGTCCAGCGTAGGCAAAGCGCAGCCGCCCCAAACGCAAACGATCATCCGCTATCGTTACCGTATGCAAATACAGGTGAGCAACAGGTTTTTCACCCGTAATGGATTCACTTTCAATCGCTTTTGGCGGTGTCAGTGCCGCTTTGGGCATAGACATCACGGTCTGTTGGCTAAACGCATCCACCAAATCAGCTGGAATCACTGGTGCATTCAACAACATT
>JAUZQU010000162.1 GCA_030950835.1 Mariprofundaceae bacterium
TGCAAATCTGAATCACCTTCAAACAAAGCATCATCGGTAGTGGCTTCAAAACGCAATTTATCTGCTGCATCCGATGCGTTAGAAATCAACTCACGCAAGAAAATTTCTTTATTGGAATAGAGAGAGTGAATCATCAAATCCAAAAGTTGTTTGACTTCCGTTTGGAAATTCATGGTTTCTTTAGACATTGTAACCTCTTAAAATTATTCAATTACTACAGTTTTTATAGTGATGTGGCATAGACCATTCAAATGTTCAGCTGCGAACCAGCCAAACAATTAACCAGCCAATCGCCAAACAAGATAAACCCATGACACGAAGTGATGCAGCCGGCATATCTGGTATTTTACGCAACATATCCATCATGGCTGTTGGAAAAAGCGCATACATCGCCCCTTCCAACACCAGAACCAAACCGATGGCAACCCACAAGTCATCCATGGGCTTAAAAGTTAGCGTGATCTCTCAAAATATCTGAAAAATTCAGAACTTGGCGATAATACTACCCGTGTTTGCGTTGCCATGGAGCGTTTGTACGCCTCTAAAGAACGCACAAAGGCATAAAATTTCTTATCTTGACCATGTGATTTGGCATAAATCTTGGTCGCTTTGGCATCTGCATCACCACGCAAGATTTCAGAGTTTTTATACGCATCTGCAAGGATAAATTTACTTTCTTTATCTGCCGAAGCACGTATTTCTTTCGCTGCTTCTTCACCTTCAGAACGGTATTGTTTGGCAATACGCTGACGCTCAGCTTTCATACGACTATATACGGACTCTGAGTTTTCTTTAGGTAGTTCAGCACGTTTAATACGCACATCAATCACTTCCACGCCCAATGACAGGGCTTCTTCATAGGCGAGCTGTTGAATGTTTGCCATCAAGATTGTACGTTTATCACCGCCTTCACCACCAGAAATAATCTCATGCAAGGTATGTTGACCCAATACTTCACGCACCTTTGCCCCAATGATTACCCGCATACGCGATTCCACCACTTCACGGGTTCTTGCTACCTGAAATACTTTTAAAGGATCAGCAATTTTCCAGCGTGTGAAACTATCGACAATGATTTTCTTCTTATCTTTGGTAATCACTTCTGTCGGCTGCTCATCACTTGCCAACAAACGTTTGTCAAAGACAACCGTGTTTTGCCAAGGAAATTTCCAATGTAAACCCGCTTCAGTAATCGCACCATTACCAGTGATATTACCAAATTGCATCACCAACACTTGATCCCGTTGATCCACAATAAAAGCACATAAGCTGGCAAAGAATAAAACACCCGCCAATACAAACGATATAATCAATTGTTTAGTAGTCATCATTTCACCTCAACTTTTCCAGCACGATTTAGTGGCAAATAAGGCATTACCTGTTTAGCCACTGCACTATCTACAATCACTTTATCCGCACCCGCCAATACTTGTTCCATTGTTTCCAAATACAAACGTTTACGCGTCACTTCAGGCGCTAAACGGTAGGATTGATACAAGCTATTAAATCTGTCCGCTTCACCAATCGCTCTGTCTTCGACTTCTTTGGCATACGCTTCCGCTTCAAGAATCATCTTCTTGCCGTCACCACGCGCATTCGGAATCACTGAGTTGGCATACGCTTCAGCTTCATTTTTTGCCCGCTCTTTATCTTCACGCGCACTTGCCACATCTTTAAACTCTCGACTCACCTGCTCTGGCGGCTGAACATCTTGCAGGTTTACACTGGTAATCAAAATGCCAGCTTGATAAGAGTCAAGAATGTCTTGAATGCCATTTTTGGTGGCAAGCTCAACATCTGCTTTTTTATCGGTCATCACATCATCAATCAAGGTGCTACCAATCACCATACGAATCGAACTCTCTGCTGCATCATGGATAGTTGCTACAGCCTGTGAAGCATCGATTTTGAACAAATAATCTTGGATATTGTTGATTTGATATAATACTACAAATGTAATGTCCACAATATTTTCATCTTTGGTCAACATCAAAGATTCTTTATTCATATTACGATTTCTGCTGTTTGCCCCACTGGGCAAGCCAATGGTCAAACGTTGTACGGATAAGGTAGGAACTTTTTCTACCGTTTCGATTGGGTAAGGTAAGTGCCAGTGTAGACCAGGGCCATAAGGCTCTTCAACATTTTGACCAAACTGTAGTACCACAGCCTGCTCATCAGCAGCAACAATGTACAAACCTGAAGCCATCCATGCGGTAAATGCCAAGCCGATGATAGTCATCACCATACCTTTGCTGACTTCACCACCACCTTGACCATCTTTGTTGTTTCCGCCACCAAAGAATCCACCAAAACGGTCGTTTAAACGTTTCATCATTTCATCCAGGTCAGGTGGTGTTTGGTTATTCCCACCGCCCCCTGCTCCGTTGGGCTTCTTGCCCCAAGGATTATTATCCTGATCTTGATTCCACGGCATAAAACTCTCCTTACTACTATCAAATTCAATTCATTCAAACAGCTTCAATAAAAATCGCAACGGGCGCAGTGTAGCTTGCTTGCCGCTGATTGCATTAGCCAATGTTGTTTTTTTGTTTATTGTACCTTTTCTTCGGGCAAAGCCATCAACCAGTGGCTTAAAGTTTGAACTTGCACATCAGTCAAAGGGCCACCATGTGCTTGGGAAAAAGCAGGCATTTGCGGCTTACCCAAACCCGAATAGATCACTTCTTTTAAAGCTTTAAATGAGCTATAGCCTTGTAATTTTGGTGCATAAGCCCCCTGCCCTTTTTCACCATGGCACATCAGACAAGCTGCTTGATAGATACCTTTTCCCGTAGTTTGACGTAAGGCAGGTTCATAATGACATGAGGCACATTGCCCATCAAAAATGCCTTGGATTTTACCTTTTCTTATCAAGTGTGGGTTCTCAACCACACTAAATTGCAAGGTTGCGCTGCTTTCATGTCCCAAAGCATCACGCACAGAGACTGTTTTCTTGATATGCTGCTGTTTGGCAGTGGTATCTACTGTAACTTGCAGTACTGTAAAGGAAAATGGTGCAATAGTATAACTCTCGGGCTGGGCAATCGTGCAGCCACATGAAGCTTGAATATCTACAATCTGCATAGTTTGCGCACTGTTATTGCGCATAAGGAAAGTCGCAGTTGCAGCTTCTCCCTCCTTAATATCTCCAAGCTGATAAACAGCGGGTTGCAGGTGTAATATCGGGAGGTTTTTTTGTGCTGGAAGTGGTGCTTCAGCAGCTGCACAAGAGACCAATAATAAAACGCATAACAGTGCTATTTTTCCAGCCAAGGTTTTAACTCCTCTGGAATAGGCAATGTGCCTGCTTGCATGGCTTGTAGTTCGGGTGCTTCGCATAAGAGCAGCTTTTCAATGGCCATAGTCGTGGCGGCATCATTGTTTTTAATAGCTTGTTGCAAAGGCGCAAGCCATGCGTCTAACTCCAACATACCTTGGCGTTGCAAACGGTATTGCAAACGGCGCATATGGGCATCAGCATCACTCATGATGTGGTATGATACGAATCTGACTGGGCGATTGCTTTAACCAAATATGCTTGCAGCTTGCCATCTAAACCCTTGATGTTGGCAGGTGATAAGGCTTCACATTTGGTTTTGGCATGTACACCTTGCATGGTATCTTTACTGGCAACCACTTCACCTGCTTTGGCAAGCCCCGTTAAACGTGAAGCAATGTTCACCGCATTACCCACACAAGTATATTGCATGGTTTGACTAGAGCCAATCGAACCCACCACCACTTCCCCACTATTGATACCAATGCCCACAGGAATCATGCCTTTCTTCTTGGCGTGACGCTCTAAATTCCACTGCTTCAACATCTGTTGAATCTCTAAAGCACAAGCTAAAGCAGCATCCTCTTGATGATCCATGGGAATCGGTGCACCAAATAATACCATCACTTCATCACCAATAAACTTATCCACTGTACCACCGTATTTAAAGATGATATTCACCACCCGTTCAAAATACTGGTTCAACATAAAAACCACTGCTTTAGGCGTTGCCTTTTGGCTCATACGGGTAAAACCACGAATATCAGCAAACATAATGGTCACATGGCGTGTTTCGCCACTTTTATCCAGCTTGATTTTACCTGCCACCAATTGTTTGACTACACTTGGTGATAACAAACGCTCAAATTGGGCTTGCATCTTGGCTTCTTGCTCAATTTTACGCGATAAACCCGCGTTGATCACAGCCATAGCGATATAAGTCACAATACCACCAAGCAATTGTAAATCTTTTTTGGTAAACGAACCTTGCCCATTGCGCAAGTCAACATGCACCGCACCAATGACCTTGCTTTCATGAATAATAGGCGAACACATCACCGACTGAATCCCCATCATCATCAAAGAAGACTCTTGTCCATAATCATTTTGCGCCGCATCGGATAACAACACTGCTGATTTAGAGCTTTGTACCTCTTTGAGCACCGATTGGGAGACTGCAATAGGTCCATCCATCGCATCCATACTTTGTACTGACTTAGCTTCAAATTCATTGGCTGCATTGAGCAGTAAAATAACACATCTATCAGCCATGAACATACGAATTAATTGGCTAGAAATAGAATCAAGCAAGGTTTTTAAGTTGCGCTCTGTGCCTATGCTTTGCAACAGCTCATTACCCATGCGTAGTTTTTCATAATCGACGCGTAACATACTTAAATCAGCAACTTCGCGCTCTGGCAGAAAACGTTCGACTTGGGTAAGCTCAATGCGCTCTTGGTATTGGGTAGATTCAGCATCAAACTGATCAAATGTCACCAAACGGCTGATATCATCCATCACGCTACTGTCTTGAAAGGTTAAACGCACATGCCCTATCGAAATCACATCACCATCGACTAAAGTATGTTTACTAAAGCGGATTTCATTGATATGTGAACCATTGGAGCTGTTTAAATCTTCATAAACATAGGTTTTATCCAAGCAACGAATCACTGCATGTTGCTTAGAGATACCTGATGCATGAAGCACCACTTTATTTTTTGAATGACGACCAATCGTAATTGAACCTAAGAGAGGGACTGTTCTATCACCATTATCATCATGAACCAATAAACTTGCCATGCCCGCAAGTTTAGACGTTGCGAGGGCAATTGAAAATGTTTTGTGACGAAACGTTGTATTTCTCGTAAGCTACGGCGTAATTTATAGAGTATTTATGTTACATGAGGTAAGCGATGATGAACCCACTTAATATTGTTTTTATGGCATCTGAAGCCGCACCATTAGAGGGGTTTGGGTACGGAATGCTTGTGAAGCCGCACTGTTTTGCC
>JAUZQU010000163.1 GCA_030950835.1 Mariprofundaceae bacterium
CTGAATTCAATACCATCAACAAAGTTATTTCAGCTTTGGGGCTGCATCTGCATGTTTCGGCTTCGTAAACAGGCTTGACTTAATACACACGGTGTGTATTAAGTCACCATGGGAAGAAAGGGGTCTGGTCTATCATTGTATCAAGTTAGAAAAACTGTACGCTTAGCTTATGGTTACATCGTGAGGGGCGAAGCAAATGGATGATATAATGATGGACCCGACCCCTCCCCGCGTTTGAAAGCGGACAAGCGTGTGTCGCCGACCGGACAAAGTAATTGACGTTAGACAGCAGCAATATCTTCAATCGTTGCTATACGTTGCTCATCCATTTGTACCAACATCTCCCTATTATGGACGACATACTCGATTTCAGACTCATTTCATATTGGAAAAGGTTTAAACTTGCGAAGTGGCATTTGATGTGCTTAGCTAGGGACTATGAAAAATAACCCACCATATAGCACGCTGTTACTGGAAGATGAAACACCAACACGCGACTTTTTGTCAGCATGTATTTCTATCCATGAAGATCTTGAACTCATAGGCAGTGCTGAAACATGCGCGCAAGCTATGGAGCTGTTAAAAACGCAGAAGCCTGATGTGTTGGTGGCTGATTTAGGTTTACCTGATGGTAATGGGGTGGATGTGATTCGTCATGCCAAGGCTTTGCACCCTGACATTGAAATCTTGGTGGTTTCGATGTTTGGTGATGAAGAAAATGTGGTAGCAGCTTTGGAAGCGGGGGCAAGTGGTTATTTGCTTAAAAAACAAGCCTTTGATGAGCTTGGTGAGGCGATTTTATGTTTGATGCGTGGTGAGTCGGCAATTAGCCCTGAGGTAGCGCGTTACCTGCTGAAACGTTTCAACAAAGGCTCTGCTGAAGCTGTAGAGACTTCTGTGAATAAGGTGACCAAAACAGATAAATTTAACCCGCTGACAGCACGAGAGAAGGAAGTCTTGGGTTTGATTGCCAAAGGTTATAGTTATGATGAAATTGCAGAGGCATTTTCTTTGTCTACCAATACGATTCGGGCGCATATTCGTAATATTTATCGTAAGTTATCGGTGCGTTCACGTTCTGAAGCAGTGTTTGAGGCGGCACACATGGGTATTATTGATTTTGCTTAATCAAAACCTGCGTGGGTACCTGCATGGTTTTCAAAGCGGGTAAATTCTTTTAAGAAGGTCAGTTGGGTAGTGCCGATAGGCCCATTACGTTGTTTGGCGATGATAATTTCAGCCAAACCTTCGTTTTCAGGCTTTTTATTGTACACCTCATCCCGATAAATAAACATAATCACATCAGCATCTTGCTCAATAGCTCCAGACTCGCGCAAATCCGACATCATAGGTCGTTTGTCAGCTCTAGACTCTAAGGAGCGGTTTAACTGTGAAAGTATGAGTACGGGTACATCAAGCTCTTTGGCCAACATCTTCAATGAGCGTGTCATTTCACTGATTTCCAAGTCTTTACGGTCAGCCTTGGCATTGCCCGTCATCAACTGTAAATAATCAATCAAGATCATATCCAAACGCCCTTTTTCGCGTTTTAAGCGGCGTGACTTGGAGCGTACTTCAAGTACAGAAATGCCTGGGGTATCATCGACAAAAATGGCGGCTTCGGAGAGTTTTGCCGTGCCAGAGGCAAGTTTGCGCCAATCATCAGCTACAAAGCTGCCTGTGCGCATTTTGGACATATCTACACGTGATTCAGCAGCCAATAAACGCATGGAAATTTGTTGTGCAGACATCTCTAATGAAAACACCGCAATCACATTGGGTTTACCTTCATCACGAATCGCCGCATTTTGGGCTAAGTTCATCACAAAGGCTGTTTTACCCATACTAGGGCGACCAGCAATGACAATTAAGTCGCCACGTTGCAAACCTGCTGTTTTATCATCAAGGTCGCTAAAACCTGTGCTAACACCAGTAATTTTACGTTTATCTTCGTAACGTTTTTGTAACTCTTTATAACCTTCTTGAATCAACTCTTTTAAACCCATAAAGTTGGGTTTGGTTTGATTAAAGCTCTCAGCAACAGCCATAATGCTGGATTCGGAGCTATCTAAATGTTCGGCGACAGGTTTGATAGGGTTTTCATACACATCTTGCGAAATATGGGCGCAAACATGCAATAGTTGACGCAAAATAGCGCGTTCACGCACAATTTCAGCATAATGTTTGACGTTGGCAGAGGTGGGGATGAGTGAAATTAAATCACCCAAATATTGTTCGCCACCACACTGATCCAAACTTTGGTCGCGCTCTAAATAATCTTTCACTGTTAAGGCATCAACAGGGTGTTGTTTGGCAGCTAAAGCTTCAATGGCGGCAAATATCTTACCATTGGCAGCAATATAAAAATGGGAGGCAGTTAAAATGCCTTCCAATCGATCCAATGCTTCAGGGTCAAGCATGATGCCACCCAGCACGGCACATTCAGCGTCCCGTGCGTGGGGTGGCACTCGCTCACGTAAGGCTAACTCATGTGGCGAGGAGAAATCATCACTCAACTGGCTTCAGCTTCCACTGTAATCTTCAAATCAGCAACCACATCAGGGTGCAATCGTACACGGAAGACTTGCTCGCCGATTTCTTTGATAGGTGTATCTTGTAAGATGTCACGACGTGCAACATCATAACCTTCTGCTTTAAGTAAGACTGCCAATTCAGCAGCACCCACAGAGCCGTACAAGTGTTTACCATCAGAAGTTGCGCGAACTACAGTGAGTTCTACAGAAGCCATTTTTTTAGCTTCAGTTTGCGCAGTTTCTAATACAGAGCGTTGTTGTTCTTCTAAAACACTACGTCTGCGTTCAAATACTTTACGATTGCCAGAGTTGGCAACGATTGCTTTGCTTTGTGGCAAAAGGAAGTTGCGGCCGTATCCAGCGCGAACATTCACTTCATCACCTACATTTCCCAATCCTTCTACACGTTCCAAAAGAATTAATTCCATCATGTTTCTCCTGTTGTCGAAAGCATGTTTCGACGAAAATTAAACCAAATATCAAGTAGCCCTATGATCATAAACAAAGGGATAATAGGCACCCAAAAAAATAACATTACATACATAATCACAACACTGTTCGACATACCTTTGCTGCGCAGCCATAGATGCACCACAGCCACACCTTGCACGGCGTACATGCTGGCTAAAACCAGCAGTACATTGATGCTGATATACTGCAAACCCCCATCAGCGATGTTGGCAAACAGAGCTGCTGCAAGCAATACATAGACAGTATGGCTTGGCATCGCAAAGTGTAACATAGGGGTATCATCACCATGAAAGAAACCATACTTATGTGCAGTTTGACGTGCAAAAAGGATGTTCCACCACCAGACCAACCACAAGCTAAAGACCAACATGCCAGGGAAGACAAAGATGATATTGCTTTGCAGTTGTTGGACTTGCAACAACGCTGCGGCATCACCCACAGGAACGTTTTTAAGCATGTTGGCAAAAAGCGGTTCGCAGATGAGGGTGACGGTTGCTTTGATGCTTGAGGCATCGCTGCTGAACCATAACGTGATGAAGACCAAGGCAAACAAGCTGCTCAATAAAAGCCATGATGCTTGTTGGAATTGCTGAGGCAGTTGTAGGCGTTGTGTGACCAACAAGGTTGGCACAACAAAGAAACCGACAAAAATGAGCAATATCAAACCGCTTGCGGAGGATAAAAACATGATCGCTAAAGTCGCAATCGCGGCGACTTGCAAGGTATATTTCAAACCACCACCCAACAAAGCCAAGGCAAACACTGCAGGTACTGCGGTGAGCAGCAGGGTTCCTAGCAGCGCGGCTATCAAGCCGAGCAGCGGAACGCTACCCAATGTGACTTCAAACAAGATGCTTGAAGTCAGCATGAACACAATCAAAAAGGCGCAGGGAAACCGCTTGGTGAGGAAAAAATCCATCACAGGCGGCATCGCTGCAACTTGTTGAGCGTGTTCTGGCTCTGGAGGCTGTTGATTCATGATGTTGTGTTATTTAACCTGTCTTTGTATCAATCGTGATGCAAAGGTGTGAAAGCTAATAAGGCTAAAATACGCGCACGTTTGACCGCTGTGGTCAACTGACGCTGATGTTTAGCACAAGTGCTGGTCACACGAGAAGGGGTAATCTTAGAGCGCTCTGAAACGAACTGCCCCAACAATACTGGGTCTTTGTGATCAATCTTTAAGCTGGTATCCGCACAGAATTTGCAAAACTTGCGACGACGTTGAAATTTACCACGACCACCAGGGCCGTTACGACGCGCTGGACGTTCAGGGCGACCTGCTGGACGAGTAGGGCGACTGCCTTCCGTACGCACTGGGCGTTCTGTTGGTTTTGCTGCACTTTTTGTTTCTACTTTAGCTGCTTCTGGAGCGGCTGTTTTTGTTTCTTCACTCATGTTTATTCTCCAATTTTTATGACGTTATCACATCAACTTGATGTACCCAAACTTCAACTTGTCCCCAACGTTGTTCGCCATCACGGCTATAATAACGACGTCGAAGCTCGCCTTGAACTTGTACAGCTTTACCGTTGAGCTTCACCAGCAGTTCCGCGTGTTTCCCCTCTGCCCGCAAAGGCATAGGTTGCTCATCACATGTGGTGGCGCGTTGCTGCCCTAAGTGTGGACGATCCACCAGTAAGGCTGCTATCACGGCAAGGCTACCATCGGGCATCCAGCGGTCGTGAATGTCTTGAATGACACCACAAAGCTGGACAGCATTGCCTTTAGGCTTTTGCTGCTTCTCCACTTTCTGTGCCTGCGGGTTTAGTTTCAACTACTGGAGTTTCAGCGGTTTTGCTTTCAACTGCCTCAGCTTCAACATCTTTGCTCTCAGCAGTTGCTGCTTCAGGGTTAGATGTAGTTTCAGTGGTTTTGCTTTCAGCACTGGCTTCAGTGTCTGCAGCTTTAGCTTCTTCACTGCTTGCTGCGATACGTCTACGCAATAATGGTGAAGGTTCATCTGAAAGTTCAGTGATGCTGGTGGTTAAGAAGCGCAAAACACGCTCATCTAAACGTAAAATATCATCTACGATTTTAGAGATGTTTGAAGCACCATCAGTCACCAATAGTGAGTAATGACCACGTTTTCTTTTTTGGATAGAATAAGCAAGTGGACGTGAACCCCAGTATTCGCGTTTCACGATACGGGCTCCTGCTTTTTCGATGCGATCGACCAGTTCATTGGTCAATACTTCGTTGTTTTCCTGAGATACATCAGGGCTTACGATAAACACTGTTTCGTAATACATAGCGCTCCTCTTGGCTAGATTACCTATCACATGATAAGGTAATCGTTGCCCTGAAACATTTTTAGGCGCGTTCAGAGCAAGGTTATTTATTTTCACTGTTTTTACGCAGCGAGCGGCATGGTATAGGTCAAGCTTTTGTTGTCAATATGCAGCAGCAATTCTACGCATGGCATTGCCTGCTGCTGACTTGCTCTGTAGAAATCGCTTATGTCATTTGATTATCTACACGCCATTAGCCACAGTAAAGTCTACGAAATTGCCGATAAAACACCGCTCACCGCCGCGCCTAAGCTTAGCCAACGTCTGGCGAACCACGTCTTGTTCAAACGCGAAGACTTACAATCCGTATTTTCCTTCAAATTGCGTGGGGCATTCAATAAAATAGCACATTTAACGCCCAGCGAACGTGCAAAAGGGGTGATTTGTGCTTCAGCAGGCAACCATGGGCAAGGTGTAGCCAAAAGTGCGGCACATTTAGGCATGAAAGCGACGATTGTGATGCCTGAAACTACGCCTGAAATCAAAGTGTTGGCAGTAGAAGCTTTGGGCGGACATGTGGTCTTGGTGGGCGATTCGTATTCTGATGCAGCGGCACATGCGCAGGTGCTGTGTGCTGAAAGTGGCTTCACCTTTATCCACCCTTATGATGATCCTTTGGTGATTGCAGGGCAAGGTACGATTGCGCTGGAGCTGTTGGCACAATGTGGGCAACAAGAGATGGATGTTGTGTTTATACCGATTGGCGGCGGTGGTTTGATTGCAGGTTTAGCGGTGTATTTAAAAGCTTTTTCACCCCAAACTAAAATCATCGGTGTAGAACCTGTGGATTCAGCAGCCATGTTTGACTCTTTACAAGCAGGTGAGCGGGTAGAGCTAGAGCAGGTAGGCATCTTTGCTGATGGTGTGGCAGTGAAAAAAGTGGGTAGACATACCTTGGCTATGTGTCAGCAGTATGTGGATGAAGTCATCTTGGTGGATACCGACGAAATTTGTGCTGCAATGAAAGATATTTATGATGAAAGTAGAGCTATTGTAGAGCCTGCTGGGGCGTTGGCTGTGGCAGGTTTGAAGCGTTATGTGCAGCGTGAAAAGCTTGCGGGACAACGTTTGATTGCTATCAATAGTGGGGCAAACATGAATTTTGATCGTTTGCGTCATGTTGCCGAACGCGCCGAGTTGGGTGAGCAGCGCGAGGCAGTGTTTGCGGTACACATTCCTGAACAAGCAGGTTCATTTTTACAATTTTGCAAGCTGTTAACAGCGCATAATATCACTGAATTTAACTACCGTATGTCCAGCCGTGAGCAGGCGTATGTGTATGTGGGGGTGGCGATTCGGGGGGCAGCAGAAAGCCAACAGATTGCACTTGAATTGGAGCAAGCAGGTTATGCGCTGACAACATTGTTGGACAACGAAGCGGCGAAATTACATTTAAGGCATTTGGTGGGTGGCAAAAGTGCGGTGGTGCATGATGAACGTCTATATCGCTTTGAATTTCCCGAAAGACCACGCGCCTTGCTTGATTTTTTAAGTAAAATGGCAGGAAGATGGAATATTTCACTGTTTCACTATCGCAATCATGGTGCAGCATTTGGACGTGTATTGGTGGGTATGGAAGTGAGCCAAGCTGAGATGGCAGACTTTCAAAGTTTCTTGGCTGATGTGGGTTATTTTTATGTGGATGAAAGTGAAAATACAGCTTTGCGTCTGTTTTTATAAAAGGCAACGTCATGTCCGATAAAGACTTTGAACAACAACATCTTTGGCACCCTTATGCTTCGATGCAAACACCTGCTCCGGTGTATCATGTTGAGTCTGCTCAAGGTGTGCGCTTAAACTTGCTCGGTGGGCGAGAAGTGATTGATGGCATGGCTTCGTGGTGGTGCGCGATTCATGGTTATAATGTGCCAGCGCTGAATCAGGCCGCAGCCAAACAACTGAACAGCATGGCACATGTGATGTTTGGTGGTTTAACCCATCAACCCGCTATTGATTTGGCAAAAACCTTGTTGCAAATCGCCCCTTCGAACATGCAACACGTCTTTTTTGCCGATTCAGGCTCTGTGGCTGTGGAAGTGAGCCTTAAAATGGCAATTCAATACTGGAAAGGGCGCAAACAACCGCAAAAAAGCAAGTTTCTAAGCCTTAAACACGCCTATCATGGGGATACCTTTGGTGCGATGGCTGTTTGTGACCCTATTTCGGGTATGCATCATGTGTTTAGTGATGTTTTAGCTGAACATATCTTCAGCCAAGTGAATGCAACAGCACTTCGCCAAGCCTTTGAATTGCACCACCAGCATCTAGCAGCCTTGATTATCGAACCTATGGTGCAAGGCGCTGGGGGTATGCATTTTTATCCAGCAGAACTACTGCAAACCATGCGGACGTTGTGTGATGAGTTTGATGTGTTGTTGATTGCTGATGAAATTGCTACGGGATTTGGGCGAACGGGCAAGCTTTTCGCCTGTGAACATGCCAATATTCAACCTGATATTTTGTGTGTAGGTAAGGCATTAACAGGTGGTTATATGTCTTTAGCTGCGGTATTGAGTGATGCTGAAATCAGCGCTGGCATCCATGCTCAGGGTGATGTGTTGATGCATGGCCCAACCTTTATGGCAAATCCTTTGGCATGTGCAGTGGCAAAAGCCAGCCTTGATTTACTGTTGGCTTCGCCTTGGCAGAGCAGGGTAAGACATATTCAAAGTCAGTTAGAAGCAGGTTTAGCACCATGCAAAGATATGCCACATGTGGCAGATGTTCGGGTTTTAGGTGCGATTGGTGTGCTTGAAATGAAACACAACTTGGATGTCGCCCAAGTTCAAAGCCGCTTGCTGGAACAGGGTATTTGGTTGCGCCCATTTGGCAAACTTTTATATACCATGCCTGCTTTTGTCATGGATGATGCAGATTTAAGGCAATTAACCGATGCGATGGTGGATGCGGCACGTCGCGCTTGTGTATTATAAGTCTGTAGCCGTTTAAACCAGCCTTTTAACCAACGTTGTTCGTTGCGTTTTGGCGGTGACAAAGCCACACGGCGTTGCAAGACAAAACGCGCAGCGCGTACAAACTCTTGCACAGCTTCTTGCCCTGCGCTCTTGCCAAACATGTGCAACAATACCTGCCTCAATCCCCAACCTTGCTCGTGGTAACGCTCTTGCACGTTGATGCCTTCACCTTTGAAATTCACATAATCTGCCAACACATACCAGCCTGCTGGTGATAAACTGATGCGTTCAAATTGTTGTTGAATATGTGCGCTTTCTTCGATGTCTGGGCTGGCATGTTGCATTTTAGCTAAAGCGAGCTGCACACGGGACATGATAAAGGCTGTTTGTTCGACTTGGGTTTGGCTTAATAAAGTTTTCAAATCCTGAATCTGCTGTTGCGATGCAGGTTCAAGCAAGTCGCTTTGACTGCGCCAAGGGCAAGGGTCATCAGCTTTTAACCATGGGGGTAAAAGCACGCCATGGCTGCTGAACCAGCGCAATAAAGCGGGGAAACTCTCTTCAAAGGGCGGTTTCACACCCTCTGGGAACCAAATAAAGTGTCCAATACCCAAAGAAGCAAAGTTTTCACCTGCATTCCATGCCACAAGGCAATCGGGCTGACGATTACATTCATTGGCATAGATTAAATCGCTGATATGTAGACGTTGTGTTGGGGATAAAACATCGAAACTGCTGTTGGCAAAGCTTGGGCTTGGCAGCAGCGTACTGAGCAAACATAGTGTAAAGATGTATGTTTTTATGGTGTGACAAAAAGACATGGCTTTAGGCAGAAAAAACAGTGCCTACACCTTCATCGGTAAACATTTCTAACAATATCGCATGGGGAACCCGACCATCAATGATATGCGCGCGTGCGACACCACCTTCTACGGCATCCAAACAGCAGTTCACCTTAGGAATCATACCACCAGAAATCGTGCCTTGCTCAATCCAGTCTCGGGCTTTTTGGGTGGTAAACTGGGGCTGTAATGTTTTGTTATCATCCAATACACCTGCAACATCGGTCAACAAAATCAATTTCGCCGCACCCAAAGCTTGGGCAACTGCACTGGCTACCAAATCGGCATTGATATTAAAGCTTTGCCCTGCATCTTTATGAAAACCAACAGGCGCAATCACAGGGATAAATTTATCTTGATCCAAGACTTCCAAAATAGCCGTATTGATTTTATGCACTTTGCCCACATGTCCAATATCGATGATTTCAGGCACATCAAACTCGGCTGTTTTGCGGCTGACTTCCATTTTACGCGCACAAATCAAACCACCATCTTTACCAGACAGCCCGACTGCCTTACCACCAGCACGGTTAATGTTGGCGACAATCTCTTTGTTGACCCGCCCAGCTAAAACCATCTCCACAATGTCCATGGTTTCGTCATCTGTAACCCGCATACCATCAATAAACTCGGCTTGTTTGCCCAATTTCTGCAACATTTCGCCAATTTGCGGCCCACCACCATGCACCACTACAGGATTAATGCCGACTTGCTTCATCAGCGTAATGTCCATAGCAAAGCTTTCTTTTAAACTGGCTTCCACCATAGCATTACCACCATATTTAATGACAATGGTTTGCTCGGCAAAACGTTGCAAATAAGGTAGTGCCTCAATTAAGGTGGAAGCACGGGAGTGCATGTGTTTCATGCGGTAGTTGGCTCTGCTTTCGCTTTTTTTACAGGCTCTTCATCCAACAGCATTTGAAATAACAATAACGTGCCAATCGTAGCTACAGCCGCACCAAGGGAGAACAAAATCAAGCTGCCTTCAGGATGCCCAATTTGTTGACCGATAGGAATAAAGATAATCAAACCCGGCACAATCAATGCCAAGCGTGTCATGCGTAATTCTAGGGAGAAAAGGTTGGCTGCAATGCCTGGTACAGACAATAAAGCGTATAGCGTTAAGGCAATCCAGTGATTTTCACCATCCACAGTATCGATGCGTTCAAGCACAGGCATTTGCAAGCTACCATCCAAACGCATATCAAATATCGCAGCCAATACGATGACCAAACCACCCAACACTGTCCAAATAAAAATGCCCATGACACGGCTGTTTCGCGCCCAAACATTCACCCACGCGGCATTGCCCAGCACATAAAAAATGCCTGCAAAAAGAACGCCCCAAAAAGCGTGATTGTAATTTAAATCCATGATGTTACCCCTATCTTTTTTGTTTCATTTCGGACATGCAAGTCTGCTATGCCCACATATCAAGCAAGCACCCTACAAATGTTGCAAGGCATAAACAAATATTTCCTTATACAAGCAGTGGACTAAGCTTAGATGCTGCGCCGAACAGCGTTGGGATATTAAGCGACGTGTGCGACGTTGGCGTGTAGCCAATATTGGTCAAGGGTGGACCAAACATGAATAAACTCATCAAAATCAATCGGTTTTTTGATGAAACTATTGGCTCCATAGGCATAACTATCACGAATATCACAGGTTTCATCGGATGTGGTGAGTATGACCACGGGAATATATTGGGTGGCAGCATGTTCGCGCAAGCGTTGTAAGACCTTTAAACCATTGATTTTAGGTAAGTTTAAATCAAGCACAATGAGTTGGGGCAGGCTTTCGCTGGTATGTTCGGGATTGAACAACCATTCCAAGGCCTGCGCTCCATCATCAATGATATGCAGCTTATAATCTTGCTTGCTGTGCATTTTTTTAGCACGTTTTGCCAACAGTTGGTCATCCAGATTGTCTTCGACTAATAACACTTGGGCATGCATCAGATATCACTCCCTTGTTCCATATATGAGGTTCGTTCACTGTCTTGCTCCAAGGTAAAATAAAACAAACTACCTTTACCTTCCTCAGATTCAGCCCAGACATGCCCACCATGACGCTGCACAATACGCGCCACAGTAGCTAAACCTATACCATTGCCAGGAAACTCATCCGTACGATGTAAACGTTGAAAAGGATGGAAAAGCTGATCTGCATATTTCATATTAAAACCTACACCGTTGTCTTCAACGACATATACAGTGCGCTTATCTTGCTTTTCCATGGACACAGCAATCACAGCCGCATCTTTTTTACCGCTATATTTAAGTGCATTGCCCATTAAATTCATCATGACCATGCGTAACAAACGGGCATCAGCGACAATCTTCATGTCACTTTGAATCTGAAAAGATGCAGTCTGTGTAGGGTGGTCTGCGAGCAGCTCATCTTTCACATGCTCGACTAGGCTACTGAAATCGAGGGGTTCGCAAGACAACTCCACTTTGGAGGTGCGGGATAAGTTCAGCAAATCATCAATCAGTGAACCCATTTTCTTGCTGCCAACACGAATACGTTGTAAATAGTCTTTGCCTGTATCATCCAATACATTGCCATAATCTTCGAGTAGAATCTTGGAAAAGCCATCGAGTGTACGCAGTGGTGCGCGTAAATCATGGGATACGGAATAGGTAAACGCTTCCATTTCTTTGTTGGCAGCCTCTAAAGCCGCACTTTGCGCCCGCACAGCATCTTCAGCCTGCTTGATGCGCACCGATACCTTCACCTTTGCCATCAACAAATCATCATCTACAGGTTTGGTGATATAATCCAAAGCTCCAAGCTCTAAACCATGAATCACCCTATCAATATCACGGTAACGTGCGGAAAGGAAAATCACGGGGATATTCTTGCATGTCTCCATGGCCTGCATTTTGGCTAACGTTTCATAACCATCCATATCAGGCATTTGTACATCCAAGAGAATCACATCAGGCTGTGCTGACTGCGCCAACTCAATGCATTTTACTCCTGATGGGGCAGTGATGATATCATAATCATCCTCTAAAATTTGTTCGGCAAGGTCAATATTATCTTCATTGTCATCGACAATTAAAATTTTGGCTTGCTTGATGGCAATGCTATGTTCAGTCATAGGTAAACCTCGTTAATCCAATGCCTTTTCAATTTCGGCAAGTAATTTATCTTCATCAATGGGCTTGGTGATATAACTATCTGCACCGACAGCTTTGCCTGCATCAATGTCGCTTTGCATGGCGTGGGCAGTGAGTAAAAAGACAGGAATACCCGTGTGTTGTGGGTTATCTTTGATGTTTTTGGTCGCATCCAAACCATTCATGCCAGGTAAGGAGACATCCATCAACACCAAATCAAATATTTCGCTTTCCATGCTTGCCAAGCCAAGCTCGGCATCAGCGGCTTCCACAAAGTCATAATCTGCATCTTCGAGAATGTCACAAATCAAGTCCCGATTATCGGGATTATCATCTACCACTAGTATCTTTGCCATTGATCTCACCTACCCTATTGCTCGTCTAGCTACTTGATGGTTAGCACTGTTTTTTCTCACTTTAGCAACTTTCCTAATGCTTCTACCCCCCCCCCTGCACTACTGCGAGAAGTTTGTCAAGCCCGTCACCACCTTTTTGCATGATGTTTTTTGCCTTGCTAGACAAGGCGGCTTGTTCATCATGGGATAAGGTTTTGGCAGTGCTCACAATCACTGGAATATCACACCATACATTGTGCTGGGCTAGTTTATCCAATACTTCAAAGCCATCCATGCGTGGCATCATCAAATCCAAAATCATTAAGTCGGGCAAATCAGCGCTGTTTTGTTCTAACTTTTCCAGTGCATCCAGCCCATCTACAGCCAAGGTGCTGCGAATACCCAAGTCTTCCAAACTTTGCATCATTAAGTCACGTATGCTCTCCTCATCATCTACGACCAAGACATGGCGGACCCGTGTAGGTACAGATTGTATGGTGGCAATAAGGTTGTCGGGCATAATGGGCTTTTGTAAATATTCAAATGCACCCAACTCAAAGCCGAGTGCTTTGTTGTCCATCATGGTTGCCATCAAAACAGGGATATTTTGGGTGCTTTCATTACTTTTCAGCTCTTTTAAGACATCCCAACCATCTTTGTGGGGCATTTGCACATCCAAAGTGATGGCAATGGGCTGCAATTCACGCGCTTTCTCAACAGCTTGCATACCGTTGTTGATACACACAGCCTGATAACCAGCATCGCTTAAATACTCACCCAATAGCTCCAAGACTTCGGGGTTGTCATCAATGCACAATACCACTGCACCTTGCTTGCCAAAGACTTTGGAGGTTTGCTCCAAGATGCCTGTAGAGGCAGCTTCCACATGTTTTTTAGGGGCTTCCATTTCCACTGCCCCTTGTACTTGGCTAGGTTTATAATGCAAGGGTAAAGTTACGATGAAAGTAGAGCCAACGCCGACTTCACTGCGTACCTTGACCTCACCCCCCAACATTTCACAAAAGCGGCTGGTGATGTTCAAGCCCAAGCCTGTGCCACCATGGTTGCGTGTGTTGCTGCCATCGACTTGCCTAAAAGCCTCAAAAATATAAGCCAATGCCGCTTCTTCCATGCCTGTTCCTGTATCGATAACCTGAAGCTCCACAGCTTGTTCGGATTTACTGCCCACCAAGCTTGCGTGCAGTGTAATGCCGCCTTCATCGGTAAATTTAACGGCATTGCTGACCAAGTTAATGAGAATTTGTTTGAGTTTGGTTTTGTCGCTGTAAATGGAAATTGGCTCATCGGGAACTTCATGGTGAATGCGAATGCCTTTGTTGCTGACTAACGAATCAGTCAACTCCATGACTTCTATCAGCAAACCAGCAATGTCAAAGTCTTCGGCAAAGATATCCATCTTGCCTGCCTCAATCTTGGATAAGTCCAACAGGCTGTTGATTAAACCCAGTAAATGATGGGCATTGCGTTCTACAGTGTTGAGGTTTTTGATATGCTTTGGGCTAAGCTCATCCCCTGCCTTTTTAAGCACACGCTTGGTGAATCCAATGATGGAGTTCATAGGGGTGCGCAATTCATGTGACATATTGGCCAAGAATTCGGATTTTAAGCGTGTAGCCTCTTCCAGCTGGGTAGCACGGGCTTGCAATACTTCGGCTTGTTGCTCCAAGCTTTCTTTATAGGACTCAAGCTCTTGGTATTGCAGCTGCATACCGCGCAGTAGGGCAGGGCGGGATTGTACTGCAAGGTCTTGTTTGATGCTCTCAAGTTGGATGGGCTGTAGTGTTACAGGAATACTGTGGCAATATGTCCAGTCGCCTTGTTGCCAACATAGTTTGCTGCCTTGCTGCTGAAGTGAAACCTGCATAGCAGTGCTATCCAATTGTCGGCTTTGCATAGATATGAAGCTTGCTACCTGACAGGATTGGATGCTGGACAAGCCGCAAGCCAGTGCCAAGCGATAGGCCTTGTTGCGGGTGAGTGCAATATCATCATCATCATGAATATCGAACGTTGCCAAAATCATGCTCATGGATCTACCTCCGAAGTGGGTTGTTTTTTGTAACGCAACACCAAACAACAGGCATCATCTGCTTGTGCTGCGCGATGATGCTCGATGATATGGCTGGCAATTTGGGATGCGCTGCTTTGGCGGTTGATGGGTAAGCTTTGGCGCAAGCTGTGTATGCCGTCACTGTGTAAAATGATGCTATCATGATCAGTTAAATGCAGGTGTTGTAATTGGGGGGTGCGAATTTGGTAACCAATCACCCCTTCTTGTACACTTAAACGACGCAAGTCCTGTTGCCGTTGCAGCATGATAGCAATATTGCCTACACCAGCATAAGCCAAGTGACCACTGCTTAAATGGAGCTTGCCCAAGGCTGCCACCAGCCCGCGAGAGCCTAAGAAATGCTGGTGTAATTGTTGTAAGATTTGATTGGCATCTTGATGTACATGGATGCGAATGAAGCTGGAAACCTGCTTGGATAATGCCGCCGCCTCATCGCCATGTCCTGCTACATCCCACAAGGCTAAAAAACGATGTTCGCCTATATCCAAGAGCAAAGCGCCATCACCAATGTTACTTTGTCCAGGGTAGGGGCGTATGCGAATGCTGTCATCGCTAAACATATGCTGCTTTTGGCTGATGAAGGAAGTTGCCTTGCTAGTTTTGGCGGGGCTTTTATGAATGGATTTTCGGGTGAACACTTGCGTACCTTTGCCTTGGCTGGTTTCGATGTGCATGTCATCCATCATGCGTGCCACACCCGATAAACCCATGCCCAAGCCAGATCCACCACTAAAACCTTCCTGCATCGCTTGTGTCACATCGGCAATACCAGGGCCTTGGTCTTTGGCAATGATATGCAAGGCTTGATCTTCCAAGTATAGGCTGATTTCACCTGCTTGGGCATAACGTATGATGTTGGTTGCCAATTCGGAAACCACGGTTGCACATAAATGACTGTTGGTGTGGCTCATGCCGCTGGCTTTCGCCATTTTTAAGCCTTGTATGCTGGCAAGAACCACATCACTCTCACCCTGAATGCGGATATGCCTGCCTTTAGGCATGGTTTTTCAGCCATTTTAGCCCTGCATCGAGGGTTAAAGCAGTGTTGATATGTGCCCAAATGTCTTGCCCATCTGCCAAGGCGACTGCCACAGCAGGTTGGATGCCAGTCACTACACCTGTTGTACCCAATAAACTTGCCATATGCATAAGCTGAGCGAGCTGCTGAGCGATGTGTTGATCAATCACCTGAAGCTGGGATAAATCCAACAACATGTGCTTTAAAGCATGTTGTTCAAGGTATTGCAAAGCATCTTCCTGCAAGGCAAGCAACACATCATCATACAGCTCTACCTGCAGAGGTATCAGCAAAACACCTTGGCTGATACTCATGCCAACACGGGCTCTATCGGTATGCAGCTTACTCATGTTGCCTACGCGATGTTTGGATATTGCATTGCGCAAAAGCATAAGCTAAACCATTTTTCAGGGTACTGCTGGTCGTAATGTCACCCAAATCAATGCCCAAGTGAACCAACGACTGGGCAATATGGGGGGAAATACCCGTAATGACACATTGACAGCCCATGATTTGTGTGGCCTTGCTAATCTTTATCAAATGTTGGGCAACTGCTGAGTCCACAGTAGCTACGCCTAGAATATCCAAAATAATGACTTGGGCTTCGCTGGTTTGGATTCTAGATAGCATGGTTTCCATGATGTCTTGCGCTCTTGCTGAGTCGATTGTACCAATCACTGGCAGCAATAAAATATGATCCCAAATAGTGGTCACAGGTGTTGCCATGCTTAAAATCGCATCGGCTTGTTCAAGGGCTAGGGCTTCACGTGTTTTGGTAAAGGTTTCAAAGGTGAGCAAGCCAAGTTTATCCACTACCTGTGAAATGCCTGTGAGCGCAACCCTTAAGACTTGCCCATCATTTTCAAAGGAATGGCTGAGAATCTGCATGCATGCATCTTTGAGCGAGAAGATAAAGGTTGCGGTTTCCGAAGGGCTAAAGCCTTGCTGGGCGCGTGAGCTAGAAATATCAAGCAGCATAGCGCGCACGGGCTCGTATTCATCATGGTTGATGTCATTGGTGTTACCCGTACGTAAGGCGGCTAAGAAAACATCGATAAATTCGCTTGATTCCTGCTCTAGATCTTCTTGGCTCATCAAGTCTAAGCGCAAGCTGCCCGCACTGCTCTGCTGCTCCATCCAGAGGTCATAAATGGTATCGCGTTTATCGCGCAATAGGCTGGCAATATCCTGCATTTGTTTGATGGTGTCGCTAGTGTCCATATTGTGCTCCTTTATGTTTCTTCTTGCACTGCTTTTAAGACCAGGTCGGCTTCCACAGGTTTGCTGATAAAGTTATTCATACCTACGTCTAAACACTTATCTTTGATGCTTTTTAGCGCATGGGCAGATAAACCAATGATGGTCAGGGGGTTTAAGTGTTGCTCTTGTTCAAAGCTGCGCACCTTTTTGGTGAGTTCAATGCCATCTAAAACAGGCATTCTGAGGTCAGTGAGCAAGATGTCGTAGTGATCGTGGTGGTGTTGAATCCTTTGCCATGCTTCTTGACCATTGTTGGCAACTTCAACCTCTAA
>JAUZQU010000164.1 GCA_030950835.1 Mariprofundaceae bacterium
ACTTAAAGTGGTTCATTCAGATATCAACCAAGTCAAACTAAACCGTGGCATGTTTATGATTGAAAGCACGAATACCAGCCCAGAAAAGATAAAAAGCCTGTTGGAAAGTTGGTACAAAGAACATGCACGAGCTATTTTTCAAAAATATTTAATCTTGATTGTTTCCAATATCGGCTGGTTGGAAACTGCTCCTCCAATGACGATACGACAAATGAAAAAACAATGGGGTAGCTGCTCAATATCAGGTCGTATTAGCCTTAACTGGAATTTGGTAAAAGCACCCACCTACTGCATTGCGTATGTCATAACACATGAACTGTGTCATTTAAAAGAACATAATCACAGTAAAAGGTTTTACGCACTTCAAGAATTACATTACCCAAACTGGAAACCTATTAAAGCCAAGCTTGATCAGATGGCCAACAAGCTTCTTAACAACTAATTCTCTTGCTTCATCTGCACATTTATTCCGTTTGCAACTTATGCTTAAGCCGACATCTACCTAATAAGTTTACAAATCAGATGTGTTATCCACACTTGCTATGTCCACAATCCAAACAAGTATCGCAGTTGTCCATGCGTACCATGCACATGGCTGAACATTTGGGACATTGACTGGCATTTTTTAAGGCGTCATCACCTAGTTTCTCTTGAATTTGCTGTTTTTTTAGTGCCAATTCAGGGGAGTTTAGTGTGCCTTCCATCATGCCGATAGACACCATATGTTGCTGAATCACTTCACCAATTTCAGCTACAATAGAAGGCATATAACGCCCACCTTTTTTGTAATAACCACCGCGTGGATCAAACACCGCTTTTAATTCTTCGACCAAGAAAGTGACATCGCCACCTTTGCGGAAAATCGCCGAAATAATGCGGGTTAACGTTACAATCCACATGAAATGTTCCATGTTTTTGGTATTGATGAAGATTTCAAACGGGCGACGATGTTCATCTGCTTCACCCACGCTGACCAACACATCATTGATGGTGATATACATCGCGTGTTCAGAATGTGGTGTTTTGATTTTGTAGGTGCTGCCAACCAACACCTCATCACGCTCTAAAAGCGGTGCAATATGGGTGACATTATTATCTTCCTGCTTGTTTTTATCTTCGGCTTTGACCACTTCATAACCTGTGATTTTACTATCGATTTTAACGCTCATCTTTGTTCTCCATCATCTGTTGTATACGTATTTAGAATGGTCATTAAAACTTGCCGTAATAACCTTCTTTGAGTGCATCAAAGAGGTTGGCCGCAGTATGTTTTTCACCATCATATTCAATCTCTTCATTACCTTTAACTTCCACGACAGAGCCATCGCTCAAAGTAAATTTATACATGGTATTTTCTAAGTCTTCTTCTTTGACCAGCACCCCTTGGAATACCTCAGGATTAAAACGGAAGGTAGTACAACCTTTCAAACCTTTATCAAAGGCATACATATAAATGTCTTTAAAATCTTCATACGGGAAATCAGTAGGTACGTTGGCAGTTTTGGAAATGGATGAATCCACCCATATTTGCGCTGCCGCTTGAATATCCACATGTTGGGTTGGTGTGACCGCATCAGCAGAGATGAAATATTCAGGTAATTTTTTGCCTTCTTCACTGCTCAACGGCATAGCATCGGCATTGATAAGTTCGCGATATGCCAAGAGTTCATAAGAAAATACATCTACTTTTTCTTTGGATTTCTTGCCTTCACGAATCACATTACGCGCATAATGATGGGCAAATGATGGTTCGATGCCATTAGAAGCATTGTTGGCTAAAGACAATGAAATCGTGCCTGTTGGCGCAATAGAGGAGTGATGGGTAAAGCGGCAGCCTGTTTTTTCTAAGGCATCCAGCAACTCTGCATCACCTGAAGCGAGAAACTTTTGCATATATTTAGAATATTTCGCCCATAATACCTTGCCTTTAATCTTGTCGCCCACCGCAATGCCATCCACTGCCATTTCAGGGCGCTGGAGCAACATGTCAGCTGTGACCGTGAAATCTTGATGCATGATAGGTGCAGCACCTTTTTCTTCAGCCAGTTGCACGCCTACTTCAAAACCTGTTTTTGCCATTTCATAAGCCACTTTTTCCGTGAACACCAAAGAGTCTTCAGAGCCATATTTGGTGCACAACATGGTCAAGGTTGAACCAAGACCAAGAAAACCCATGCCGTGACGACGTTTATCCAAGATTGCCTGACGTTGCTGCTCTAAAGGTAAACCGTTGATGTCTACTACATTGTCCAACATACGCGTAAACACAGCGACCACTTCACGGTAGGTATCCCAATCAAAAGAAGCGTTTTCAGTGAATGGTTCGCGTACAAACTTGGTTAAATTCACCGAGCCTAACAAACATGCGCCATATGGTGGCAAAGGCTGCTCACCACAAGGGTTGGTCGCGCGAATGTCTTCACAAAACCAGTTGTTATTCAAATCATTCACTTCATCAATCAAGATAAAACCAGGCTCTGCATAATCATAGGTGGAAGACATAATTACATCCCACAAACGACGTGCTTTGATGGTTTGGTAAATGCGGCAAGCCGTCAGCCCTTGGTCATCCTGCAAGGCGCTACTTGGTGGGTTGGCAACATGTTTGAATAATAATTTATTGTCAGGGTCTTCAAGTTCGCTTGGTGTAGCGGGGAACACCAAATTCCAATCGGTATCCGCTTTGACAGCTTGCATAAAGTCACGGGTAATCAGGCAAGACAAGTTGAATTGACGCAAACGTCCATCTTCACGTTTGGCTTTGATAAAATCGATGATATCAGGATGCGAAATATCAAATGTACCCATTTGTGCACCACGGCGACCACCTGCCGATGATACTGTAAAGCACATTTTATCATAAATATCCATGAAGGATAATGGGCCAGAAGTATAAGCACCTGCACCTGAAACATACGCACCTTTAGGGCGAAGTGTGGAGAATTCATAACCAATACCACAGCCCGCTTTTAACGTTAAACCTGCTTCTTTGACCATGCTTAAAATACCATCCATCGAATCAGGAATCACGCCAGAAACCGTACAATTGATGGTGGATGTGGCAGGTTTGTGTGCTTTTGCACCCGCGTTGGACATAATACGCCCCGCAGGAATCGCACCATTGGCTAACGCCCAAACAAAACGGTTATGCCAAAAATCCCGTTTATCTTTTGTTTCCACATCTGCCAAGGCTTGGGCAACGCGGCTGTAGGTATCTTCAATGCTTTGATCCACAGCTTGTTCATGTTTATCTTTTAAACGGTATTTTTTATCCCAGATGTCTTCACTTGTCGCTTGCAAAGGAATATCTACTGCAGATTGACCTGTGGTTGGACTAAGAGTTGGCGAAGTTGCTTGGCGTTTGAGGTTCATTGTACGACTTGCTCCATGAAAAAGGTATAAAAACACACAATCTTGTGTTGGATTGTAGCCTAAGCTTAGACACTATATCTTGGGTGTCAAATGGGAAATAGGCACAACCTATAGTGTTTCATGCACAAACTATACACATCTTATGCACAGCTTTTCATGTTCCCTCATAGAAAATACTATGCTATCACATATTTAGCCACCGCCAGTGACCAGTAAGCGACCAAACCCTGCCATAAGGGCAAAAAACACCCATACAGGGGGTAATATTTGCCGAACACAGCAAAACCTCAGTAGCAAAGACAAGTATAACAAGCCTTTAGCTGCCACCCAAGCTTGGCACAGCATATGCTCAACCTTGGGTAAGTTCGAAGTAAGGAGAAACATCATGCAAAGAGGTTTTTTTATATCTGGTGTGGCAAGTACCATGGCGCAACATCGCCTTGATAAGATCACCCATAATCTCGCGAATGTGAATACCACCGGTTACAAAGCCTCGCGTTCATCTTTTCAAACAGTGATGTCGGACAACTTGGTGCAAGTGGGCAAAACACAAAAGTCACCTGCTGCTTATTTAGATATGGGT
>JAUZQU010000165.1 GCA_030950835.1 Mariprofundaceae bacterium
ACAGAAGCAACGTTACCAAGTGTTCCAGGAGTAGCTGCAGTAGTTGCAGTAGTTGCAGTGCCAGCAACATCAGCAATAAACGCAATTGCATCTACAGCAGGTGTAACTGTACTTGAGAAACCAGCTTTAACCAGCGTTGAACCAGAAACACTGTATGTAGCTAGTAAGTTATAACCATCACCAGCAACATCACTGTTACCAACTACAGCATATAGACCTACCAATGCGCCAGCAACTTCACCTTGCATTTGCAAAGCAACGCCGTTAGACGCTTCTGAATAGTCTACGCCATTGTGGGTTTGTGTTCCAGATACAGAGTAAACAGTTGCTACTGTATCAAATCCAGCAAGGTCGCCTTTCCAAGAAGCATCAAAAGAAGCTAGGCCTTGACCCAATTCCATGCCAGGGCCAGCGCCATTTTGAATGTTTGCGTCTGCTTCAGTGTTATTGATGAACTGAGCAACGCCAATATGAATCATATCGCTTGAAAAGTAAGCACCGTAACCAGATACGCCTTGTTGGATTGAAGAGTTTGCCAAGAATCCAGGACGGAACTGAGAACCACGCGTATTGCGAATCAATGCGTTTGAAGGGTTGTTGAAAGCATAAGCAGTACCTAAAGCATCAGTAGATGCAATTACCAAGCCTACTACACCGTCACCAGCTTCGATAGTTTGAATCAATTTATACGACAATGGTCCACCAGACCACTCAGCCAAAGCACCAGTGTGCTCAGCTACGCGACCACCCATCAACAATGCAGCTTCATCAGGGTATTGGAATGCAGAATCAGTACCTGATTCCCAAAGATTTACTTGAGCAGGAGTTTTACCAACTACAGTTTTAGAACCCATACGTGCTTTGAACAACAAAGACGCGCCGAATGCTACAGGTAAAGACAAGTGATCATCTTCGATCAAGTCAGCAGAAGTGTCTACAAAACCGTTTGCACGGAATTCACGACCCATTGCAGCAAGACGAGGAATCGCTTGGAAATGGCAGTTTAAGCAAGCAGCGCCAGTTTGGCGTGCGAATGCTGGTACAGCTTCAGAGTTAGTAGGAGCAACTGATACAGAGGCAACAGCAGCTACAGCTAGAGAAGCAATAGTAAGAAGAATTTTCTTCATGTTATTATTTATCCTATTTTATTATATTTAATCTGACTAAGCAGATTATAAAGTTTTGGTGTTGCGACTTCCTGCTAACCTTCCTCTTCGACCTGCCTCCATGTTGTTTGTACGCAGTTATGTTTGCGCCCAAATCAACGGTTGGTAGACAGAGGTTCCAGCTAGCTTTCCACAGCAACGTGGCGAATAGTCGTCTGAAAATGCGGGTGGGTCAACCTGACACATTTGATGTGTGTGTTTTTAGCACACTTGTTTGATGTATGCGGGTTGCCCCATATCTATACATCCTGATAAACAGGCATTAAACTTGCACTGCTTGCTCCAAGGTTTCAGCCACGAACTGATTCAAACTTTCACCTTTGCTTTTTGCTGCAGCTACAATATTAGCGTGAAGGTCTGGGTTGATTCTCACATTAAACTTGCCCGAAAAGCGTTTGTACGGCTCAACACCATCCTCATCACACATATCCAGAAATACTTGCAAGGATGTTTGGCCCTCTTGATGTAAACCTTGAATATCAAGCGCATAAAAATCTGCGCCTCCATTCAAGCCTACAAATTCACCACGAAACATATCCATATCTTCATCATAACTAATGGCTGCCTTTTGCCCGTTGATTAACATCATATTCATCACTTCACCTCCTTATCTTTCAACCACCTGCGAAGAGAAGCCACTGCTCCTTTGTCTGTTTTTGGTGAGGGATGAGGGCGATGGAAAACACGCCTATCATCAAACAAACGCACAATGACACGCGAGCCTTCACGCTCGCCAATCTCTGCCCCCAGCTCACGCAACAAAGCTTCTATATCCTTCCAATCAATATTGGCACTGGTGGGCTGCTTCAATATCAAGGCTAAAGTTTTTTGATGCTTTCTCTTCATGCGTTCATGGTACTAATAAGTAGTATTATTTCAAGGGCTTTCTGTTCAACATGTACAAGCTATACTTTAAGCTCGGCAAGATAACGATGCCTTAACGATGTGCTAACACCAGCTTCTTCATCACGCGCGGTGTCTCAAGCTCTTGATGTAAGGGTAGTGGTAGCAACAGTTGATTGTCCATCTGCTCAAATATTGCCTTTTTTGACGTCTTGTGAAGACATGGCTTCAAAAAGGGGCGTATTTGACGATGAGCGTTGTAGGAAGTATGTAGCGCTGTCATGAGGCAAGCTGCATATTGACGCGCAGTACGGATGACTTGAGTAGGCTCAATTACACCTTATTTTCTGCCTCCAAAAATAAGCCAATATACACCGATCAATACCGTTGGGCACCAAATAAACATACGGTGTACTGTATAATTAGGCCAGTCGATACCAAACATACTATCGATGGAGAAAAGTAATATCCATATCATCAATATACCAATCAATATGCTTTTTATATATTGTTGTTTCATCATGTTACCCCTGTCTAACCTCAGAACCCAGCACGTTTAGGCTTTACCCGTTTAAAGCCAGGTCTTCTGACCCAGCTTTGTATCTCAAGCAAAAAAAAGGCGACCCAAAGGCCGCCTTTTAAATATTTACACGAGAAGACTAACGTTAAACAGCTTCATCCATGCTTGTTTCAGCAGTGGTTTCATCCATCATATCTTCTTCGATTTCTTCAGGCTCCATAGGTTCTTCAGCCATGCCACCACCGAGTTGATGGACACGTACAGCTAAGATTTTGATGCTTGTGGCATCAAGTTTACCTGCAAATGAAGGCATTTTACCCGTGCGACCTTGAGTAATGGTCTCCGTAATCGTTGCTAGAGAGCCACCAAAACGCCAAATGCCGTCCGTTAAGTTCACTGCGCCACCATCAAAGTCGTAGTTTGCCATTGAACCTTGAGCATTGGCACCATGACAAGCCGAACATGTTTCTTGAAACAAGGCATTAGCAGGAAGGAAAGACTCACCTTTGGTCAACATGCCATCATTGTCCAACTCAGCATCACCTGTAGACAAAGCCACCACAAAATCTGCCAATTCCGACACATTTGCTGCAGTTAAGTCATCATTTCCACCTTTAGCAGGCATAGATGCTTCTCGACCATCTGTAATCGTTTCCACGATTTTCTCTGACCAACCACCAAACAACCAATCATCATCGGTCAGATTAGGAAATGAATTACCAGGGTGTGTTTCATTTAAGTTACCTTGACCACCAGAGGAGTGGCAAGCGGCACAGCTATCACCAAACAACACACGAGAGCGACCCATAGCAAAAGCAAGCATATCATCATCTGCGATGATTTCATCTACACTCATGCTGTCCAGTTTCGCCATAGACGTAGCACGCACGGCTTCAATGTCTGCCACATTATCACGCATTTCATTGATTGCAGTCCAACCATCTTGATACTTTAAATCACCAGCTTTAATGGTCAATTCGTTATGACCTTTGGCAACCAAGACATCAATTTCAGCCTGCGTCCACTCTTCACCTTGATAATAAGGGTTATCACTGATGATGCCCATAATACCTTTGGTATGACCGTGTACAAATACTTCCATGCCAGTTACACCATTCACCACCTCTTGAACTTTATTATTCATAGGTGTTGATGGGTAAATGATATAATAACAAGTCACAAAAGTCAGACCAGCGTAAAAACCAAGTGCCCACCACTTTGGTGGTTTATTGGTTAATTCTCTGATCCCATCCCACTCATGGCCTGTGGTGCCATCATTCGGAGTATGATCACTCATGTTTTCCCTCCTCGGAAATAGTTTTATTATCCTCTTCTTTATCGAAGATAATGTTTTTTTGATCTTCATATTCTTCATCCTTCATACGGAAGAAAGCGAAATACGCCGCCGCCGTACAAAGGAGGATAAGAACAGTTAATGTTCCAAAACTCATGGCTTACTTCCGATAAGGCTGACCGAATTTATCATGATAATAATCGACCCCCTCTTCAAAGTGAACATGTGTTCCAAGCTGTTGTAAGTAAGCAATCAATGCGTCTAGTTCAGTGACATCAGATGCATCACCATCAAAAGCACGAACATTCAGCTCGGTTGGTTCAAAAGAATCCGTCCAAGTGACAATAGTATCATCGCCCTCGTTCACTGAACCCCAAGCTTTACGCTCATAACGCGCACGAAGATCATCTTCGCCATCACCATCATCCACAGCTGCTTGTGCTTTGATATCAACGGCAAAATTTGCAATATCATCGTTGCTGTATGGCACATTCATGCTTTTCAACACCTGCATACGCTTCGCTGTTCTACTGGTATCCAATACCGTCTCTTCTAACCAAACATAGTTGGGCATCACAGACTCAGGAACCACGGAACGCGGCTTACGCATATGTTGCACATGCCATGCGTCGGTATATTTCTCACCCAAACGGGCAACATCAGGACCTGTACGCTTAGAACCCCAAACGAAGTTATGATCATAACCTGACTCAACAGCCAACGAGAAGTGACCATAGCGTTCTTTTTCATCACGGAAAGGACGAATCATTTGTGAGTGACACAAGAAACAACCTTCGCGACGATAGATCGCAAATCCTTCAAGCTCCAATGGCGTCAAAGGGCGAACGCCCTCCACCGCTGGTTCGGAGTCATCAAGATAGAATGCAGGCACAATCTCAACAATACCACCAACCGCTACCAAGATAGCTACAAATACTGCCAAAATAGGCAGGCTTTGCTCGATGGTATCATGAGGAATGCCTCGAATCATACCTTTACCTTTTTTGTACTCTTCTGACATATCTAATCTCCTTATGCTGCTTTGGCTACGTCAAACGGTTCATTTGTACCCGCTTTGACTGCACCAACAGTTTTTAATGTATTAAATAGCATAATGCAGAAGCCACAGAATACGAGGAATCCACCAAGCGCACGCAAGGCATAAAACGGATGCATCGCAGCTACAGAGTCAGCAAAGGTATATACCAAGTTGCCGTATTCATCAAATGCACGCCACATCAAACCTTGCAACACACCTGAACCCCACATTGCTGTGATATAAAGCACTGCACCAGTTAAGTGAACCCAGAAATGCATATTGACCAATTTCGCAGACCACATTTCAGTATTCCACATGCGTGTAATCATGTGATACATCGCACCAATCGCAATCATAGCATTCCAGCCCAAAGCACCCGAATGCACATGACCAATGGTCCAATCCGTGTAATGCGAAAGCGCATTTACAGATTTAGTACCCATCAATGGGCCTTCAAATGTAGACATGCCGTAGAATGCAAGTGCCACAACCATGAAGCGCATTACAGGGTCAGTACGCAACTTATCCCAAGCACCAGACATGGTCATCATACCGTTAATCATACCACCCCATGATGGGAAGATAAGTGCAATCGACATACCCGCACCTAGCGACAACGTCCAATCAGGAATTGCTGTGTAGTGAAGGTGATGTGCGCCAACCCATACATACAAGAAAGTCAAAGACCAAAAATGCAAGATGGATAAACGGTAAGAATAGATAGGACGGTTGGCATGTTTAGGTACGAAGTAATACATCACACCAATGAAACCCGCAGTTAAGAAGAAACCAACGGCATTATGTCCCCACCACCACTGTGTCATGGCATCATGAATACCAGAGTATGCAGAATAAGAGAATGTGAAATCAACAGGGATACACATGCCATTAAAGACGAAGATGTAAGTCACCATGAACAACATGGTCATGAAGAACCAGTTACCCACATAAATGTGCGACATTTTACGCGCAGCAATCGTGCCCAAGAAAGTAATCGTCATGAAGATCCATGATGTTGCCATGATCAAGTCAATCCACCATTCAGGCTCATGATATTCTTTGGATTGCGTCATGCCCATAGGTAAAGTTACCCAGATACAAAGTATAGCTACAAGCCACAAAGCTACAGCTGCCCATGCAAGTTTCTCAAAGCGAATGCGTGCATGTGAAGTGTGTTGCACCATGTAAAGCCCTGCTCCATAAAGCAAGAAACCACCAAAACCAAAGATGACTGTGTTGGTATGCACAGGACGCAAACGACCAAAGCTGATTTCAGCGATGTCAGCGTTCAACCACGGAAAGGCAAGTTCTAAGGCGATGTATGTACCAATAGCAGTACCAATCACACCCATAATAATGCCCGTAATGACACAGAATTTCACTATGTCGTAATTATATTGTTCTTTTTCGGCTACAGAACTCACGAGTTCGCACCTCCCTCATTATTCTTTCTTTCTTCATCCATGTTCTTCTTCACCCAACAGTAAAGAACAGCGATCATGCCGATGCAGAACAAAACTGTGACCACAACCCAAAATACGACAAGGTCATCAAACATCGGCCATGCGTCTGCATTAAACATAACATGTCCAGGCGTTTCCTCTTTCATATACACTCCTCTATTATTTTTCTTTCAAAAGCACATTGTACATCGACTGTTTTTTTAAACAGGCGGATTACCCATAAATAAACTAATCACTGCTACGATTGCCACAAATGTGAAATAGTAAACAAAACCCAAGATAAACGGCATGTTTCCCTCCTCTTCTCGTGTTGAGATATTTTTAAATAACGGCGAAATGTTAAGTTTATTAATTTATTTTAACAAGTCTTTATTTTCATTTTACCCCCTCTTATTATATTTGGACAGACAACTCTATTGGGCATAGACTGCCGCTGCTTTTACAGTCCGTTTTGAAAAGATTAATATTTTGTAATGGGGCATTCATTTTATGGACACTCAGCAATCCAAACATATTTATGAACATACCGACTACCTGAATTTAGAGGTCAATTCAGGCGGTTCTGTAATCCATGCGCGACAAACTTCAGGGCGCTTTCGCAACATCAAATGGCTCATCATGTCGGCTTTATTGATTCCCTTTTTTGCCCTGCCTTACTTCTCATGGTCAGAGCGCCAAGCCATTCTTTTCGACATACCTGCCCGTAAATTTTATTTGTTCGACATTGTTGTTTGGCCGCAAGACTTGATTATTTTGGCGCTGTTGATGTTATTTTGTTTCATTCTTCTTTTCACCATGACTGCCATCGCAGGGCGCATTTTTTGCGGCAACATCTGCCCGCAATCGGTGTGGACAGATTTAATGACCTTTGCCGAACATTTGGCAGAGGGCAAGGCTTCTGAACGCATTAAATTGGACAAAATGCCGTGGAATGCCACTAAAATACGCAAAAAACTCATCAAACACAGCATGTGGACATTCATTTGTTTATTGACTGCCATCACCTTTCTCGGTTATTTCTCAGGTATTTTTAACGCTTGGGCATCATTGCTTAGCCTGAGCTTTAATATTTACGAATGGGTGACCATCGTCTCCGTATTCTCCTTATTCTACATCAATACTGGTTTTGTGCGTGAACAAGTATGCAATTGGATCTGCCCTTATGCGCGTATTCAAGCCGTCATGACCGATGAAGACACCCTCACCACCACCTATGATTACCGACGTGGTGAAGAGCGTGGACGTTTACAACGTGGTGAAATTGCCGCCGATAAAGGCGATTGTATTGATTGTAATATGTGTGTATCTGTTTGCCCTACAGGCATAGATATTCGTGAAGGTCAACAGCTTGGCTGCATCAATTGCGGCTTATGTATTGATGCTTGTGATGATATTATGGACAAAATCGAACGCCCACATGGCCTGATTCGTTTCATGTCACTTAATGATTTAGAAAGCAAAGAAGATGCAAAACATCACGTCTTACGTCTGCGCCCTATGCTTTACATGGCCGTCACTTTGTTGACCTTTATCGGCATCGCTTATAATTTGTTATTTATCTCGCCCATTGATATGAATGTGAACCACGAGCGCAGCCCAACTTACACCATCATGTCCGATAGAACCGTGCAAAACATGTATCACCTTATCTTGATGAACAAAACCGAACAAGCCGCTCATTTTAAGCTGTCTGTGTCAGGGATTGATGGTATACGCACCAATCTTGATGGTAAAACACTGCTCTTGAACAGTGGGCAAGCGAAAAAGGTTGATTTGCGTATTAAAGTGCCGCAAAAGAACCTTAATGCTGCAACCATGCCCATTATGTTGAACTTACAATCCACCACCAATACAGAAATCCACAAGTCTTACAAATCTATGTTTTTTAGCCCAGGGAAATAGCCATGTCACAAGTTCAAAGTAAAAAGAAAAACGCTGCTTTCAAAAGCAAGTGGGTTTGGGCAATATTAGGTTTGTTTGCGACCATATTCGTCGTTAACTATGGTTTCATCTCCGTTGCCCTCAATACCAATCCAGGTTTGGTCACTGAAGAGTATTATAAATATGGTCTGCAACAAAATAAAATCGGCAAACAATACCGCAAACAAGAAGCAAGAGGCTGGCAAGTTCAGCTTAACTTCAACCCCGACTGGGCAATCAACCAAGCACAGTTGATTCAGCTTGTAGTCACCGATCAATACAGCCAAACCATCAGCGGCGGACAAGCTGAACTCACCGCTTACCGACCCAGCGATGCCAAAGCGGATGTAGCCATCAGTCTTGTGGAAACCGCAGAGACTGGCATCTATGAAGCGCAGTTAAGCTTACCCATTCAGGGTGTGTGGGACATGAATGTATTGTTCCGTAAAGGCGAAGAAAAACATATGTTGAACCAACGCATCGTCATCCAAGGCAAGGGTAAAGCTGAACCCAGCATGTTGGAAAAAGTCGTACAATTCATTGTGCCTGAATAACACAAAACATGTCTGCACCTAGCACTGATTGTTTCCACTGTGGTTTGGATTTGCCCGCAGTGGGTATCATTCATGCCGACATTGGCAAACAAAAGCGCGATTTTTGTTGCAGTGGCTGCGCCCAAGTCTGTGACATCATTCATGCTTCAGGTCTAGATTCCTTCTACGACCATGCGCCACAACAGCGGCAATGGGATAAACCTGCACAAGCCCCCGAAGATGCTAAAATCTTCGATGATGCCAACATTCAAGCTGATTTTGTCCGTATGCGCCCTGATGGTGCATACCAAGCTGACTTGCTCATTGAAGGCATACATTGCCCTGCATGCGTCTGGTTGATTGAGCATACATTAAGGCAACACGCTGCAATACAATATGCCGAAGTCAGTTATACCCGCCATAAGTTGCGCTTGCGCTGGTTGCCTAAACAGATGAAGCTATCCGAAGCTATCTTGCTCTTGGGTAAGATTGGTTACAGCGCCGTGCCCTACGAAGAAGATGTTGAACAACAGGCCAACAAACAACGTCGCCAAGATTTGTTGTTTCGCATGGCGTTTGCAGGTTTCATTTTTGCCAATGTGATGACGGCTGCAGTGTGTTTATACGGTGGCGACTTTTTCGGTATTGAAGAAAAGTGGCGCGCTATTTTTCAATGGTATTCTATGGTTTTAACCTTTGCTGGCATCGCTTATTCAGGGCGCAGCTTTTTTACTTCCGCATGGCAAGCCATCAAACGCCGCCGCCCCAACATGGATGTACCCATCACGATTGGTATCAGTGTCAGTTTTGTCTGGTCTTGCATCATCACTATAGCCCCTGCCCAAGGTTTAGAGGGTCACGTCTATTTTGATTCCGTTTGTATGTTTATCTTTTTAATATTGGTAGGGCGTTTTCTGGAATCATCCGCCCGTGAAACAGCAGGCTCTGCCACACGTCACCTTTTAGCCTTACTGCCCCGCTCTGCTCGCCGCTTGGATAAACATGGTCAAGAACAATTGGTGCCCTTACGCTCCATTCAAGCAGGTGACACACTGCGCATCAAACCTGGCGATAGAATGCCTGTGGACGGCGAAGTTTTACAAGGTCATTCCGAAGTGGATGAGGCCATCGTTTCAGGCGAGTCTCTGCCTGTCAGCAAAAACAAAGGTAAGCAAGTCATCGGTGGCACACTTAATATTTCGGGTGAACTGCACATCCGCGCTACCCATTTGGGGCATGAGTCCGTATTATCACAAATTGTAGAGCTGGTAGAGCAAGCCCAACATTATAAAGTCGCCGTACAAAACTTAGCGGACCGCATCGTACCTTGGTTTGTCACGATTGTGTTGACCTTGGCCGCTGCTACCTTTTTATTCTGGTTTTGGCAGGGTGATTTATCCTTTGCCATGATGACAGCCATCACCATATTGATTATCACTTGCCCATGTGCTTTGGGTTTAGCCACGCCTATGGCAGTAGCGATTGGTGCGGGTTTGGGTGGCAAGTTGGGTGTGTTGATCAAACGCGGCTCTGCTTTAGAGCAAATGACCCACTTGGAACATATCGTTTTGGATAAAACAGGCACGCTGACCCAAGGCAATATTCAAGTGCGCAAACAACAAAGCTATGTCAGTAATCCAGCTGAATTATGGGCAAACGTTCTTGCCTTAGAACATGCTTCAGAACACCCCCTCGCCAAAGCCTTTACGAAGCATCTCAAGCCTTATGCAAACGACTCTAACTACCAACATTTCAAAAATATCGCAGGGCGTG
>JAUZQU010000166.1 GCA_030950835.1 Mariprofundaceae bacterium
TGCGGATTGGGTGCGCCATGAGGCTGAACGGGCTGAAGTGATTGCTGAAATTGAAACTGCTGATCCGCGTTTGTTGGCATTATTGAATGAACAAGATATAGATGCTGAAGATGATGGAATATTGATTCGGCGGGTGATTAATCAAGATGGACGCTCGCGTGCTTGGGTGAATGGTATACCGACTTCTGCGGGTGTATTAAAAGCCATCGGGGCGATTTGTTTAGACTTACATGGGCAACATGAACATCAAACCTTGTTGCAAGTCGATTTTCAACGCCTGCTTATTGATAGTCGGCTTGATGCTGGCAGTAAAAATGAAGTGCAGCGTACGTTCACGGCTTTTAAAGCAGTGAAAAAACAACTGAAATCGTTGCATGCTAATCGTGAAGATGCACAAGAGCAGGAAACATGGATGCGTGATGAGTCGGCACGAGTGTTGGCGTTGAATGTAGAGGTGGGTTTAGAAGGGCAGTTAGAAGCTGAAACTGCAGCAGCCCGTTTTGCCGAACAGATTCAGCAGGTTTCCGCATCAGCACTGACTTTGTTGGATGAAGGCGAAAATAATGTGCGCTCTATGGTGGCGCAGGTGAGCCATCAGCTTGCTGGGGTGTCAGAACATCATACCGCCTTACAAGAAGCGCAAGATTTATGTGCCCAAATGGAAACTTTGGTAGGTGAAATTACCCCTTATTTACAAGAAGCTTTGGATAATCAGCTGGATTTAGCGCAATTACAACAAGCTGAGGATAGATTAGCAGAGCTGAGAGCGTGTTTACGCCGCCATCATACAGATGAGCAAGGTTTGCTTGATTTATTACATGATTGGGATGAGAAATTAAGTGCTTTAGATACGGCATCTTGGGATGAAGAAGCGTTAAAAGAGAAGCTGGAAACATGTGAACAAGCATACCAACAAGCTGCGGCTGCTTTGCATGAAGCGCGTGTAGGTTCTGCTGCACAATTGCTTGCTGCGATGCGCCCATTTTTGAATCAACTGGGTTTAAAGAACATGCAATTGCAGGTGAGCATTGTGGCGCAAGAAGAAAGCAAATCTTGGTTTAATAATGGCTGGGATGTGATTGAATTTTTAGCTGCAGCGAATCCAGGTGAACCCTTTAAAAGCTTGGCTGAAACGGCTTCTGGGGGTGAGTTAAGTCGCTTGGTCTTGGCATTGAAAGGTTGTGGTGCTTTGGAAGATTCTCCGATGACGGCAGTATTTGATGAAGTGGACGTGGGCATTGGTGGTGAAACGGGCTGGTGTGTGGGTGAATTGTTGCAGAAAATGGGGCAAACGCGGCAAGTATTGGTGGTTTCACATTTGCCACAGGTGGCAGCTTGTGCCAATCATCAGGTGGTGATTGAAAAGTTTGTGCGTGATGGGCGTACTTTTACCCAGTTGAATGCTTTGCAAGATGTAGCAAGAATTGAAGAAATGGCGCGTATGTTGGGTGGGGCGAATGATGAAAGTATGCATCATGCGGCGCAGATGTTGGACCGAGGTTTACGCTGCCACGCATCATGAAAGCCGAGCATATTCAGCTTAGAGCGGCACAGGTTCAGGATGTTGAAGCTATGTATCAACTGATGTTGCCTTTGATGCAAGACAAAACCCTCATTCAGCGCGATAAAGATGATTTATACCAACATGTACAAGAATTTGTAGTTGCCATTGTCGATGAGCAGCTGTTGGGTGTAGCAGCTTTACATGTTTATGCCTCTAATCTTGCTGAAATACGCTCTTTGGTGGTTGCACCCCATGCCCAAGGTTGGGGTTTGGGGCTATTATTGGTGCAAAACTGTGAAGACTTTGCCCGCCAAGTAGGTGTAAGCACGGTATTTGCCTTAACGTATGTAGACACTTTTTTTATCAAACAAGGTTATCGGGTAGTGAGCAAAGAAAGTTTGCCACAAAAGGTGTGGACAGTGTGTATTCACTGCCCCAAGTTCAGCTTTTGTGATGAAATCGCAGTGCAAAAAGATTTAGTTTCCTAAATACCTCACCTGCTTTTAAACACAAACACCTAGTACAGTGAGAGGAATATCACCTTCTGCAGTCAGTGAACTATTCTTTTCAGCGACTTCAATGGGAAGCAGGGCAATGCCAAGGTGTTCTCCTTGGGTATTGCTGGCTAGGCTGGACAACATGCCAACTTTGGCGCTGCTGAAAATAGGGCAGGGCAGGGTAGAGACCGCTTTGTCGAGTTGAACACGGTATAACTTCTTTTTAATACCACCACGCCAATGCATACGGCTGGTCACTTCTTGCCCCACATAACAACCCTTATCAAAACTGACACCTTGGCGCTCGATCAAGTTGGCATTTAAAGGAAATATTTTATCATCTAAGTCTACACCAAACATGGGCATGCCTTGGCAAATACGCTGTTGGATGATGCTATTTTCATCGACATTACTCTGGATTTCCACCTTCTCACCAACTACCCATACACCATCATCCGCTGCCTCGGCAAAACGCATACTATGTACATCAGCTTGGTGCGCTGTGGCAAGCGCAGATGTTTGGGGAATAGGCAGTTGTTTTTCGGCGAGATAGTCATCCACACCTTGCCCTTGAATGCTCCAGACCTGCCATGATGAGAGCATACCAATGCGTAATTCATAACCCAAAGCAAAGCGGCGTAAACGTTCGACCAGCGTGAGAGCTGAGGCGCTGGGGCAAATGAATATCACTTCATTGTTTTGTGCTTGTAGCAGATGAAAATCGGTGATGAGCTTGCCTTGGGCAGTTAAAATAGCGGAGTAGATGGCTTGTTGATTGGATACTTGCTGGGTGTCTTGGCTGATTTGCCCTTGCAGGTATGTCAAAATATTTTCACCAGATGCTTTGACCACAGCAAAGGATTTCCTTAGGCAAACTTGGGGTTGTTGCATGTTATTGGCTGAGGTCATGGAGTATCCTTTTTGAGTATTTTTGGCTTAACTTATAGTATAATAAAGGCTTTATGAAGCATAGATGAAGTTCTCCACAGAAACTGTGGATAACTTTGTGGATAAGCTTCCTATTACTCTGTATTTTATTGAACACTTAAGGCTTTTGGCACGTGTGCTTAAAAAATAGGCAGTTTACTTTTATCCATATAAAACAACCATTTAGTATGTTCAAGCTCTGCTTATGAACGAAGAAAAGTTGCCAATTGCTGAAAAAAACATAAATCGGCAAAAAAGGTGAATAACTAAGGGTGTCAAGCACTATTTTAAGAGTTTTATAGCAGATCGGGCTGCTTTTTCACCCTGTAATACTGCAAGTTCAATGGTAGCAGGAAGTTGACCCGGATTAGGCATTTCACCAGCATCAAAGATGTGTGCTGGAAGTGAGCTTGGTTGTTGCTCGCGAACCAACACAGTAGCGCGTTTTTCACAAATAACACGGCTATATTGAGGTGGCGTCAATTTTTTGTCGAACATACTTTCTAACTCTTGCATGACTTTTTGCACACAAGCTTCTTGGCTTAGGTTAGCCGAATCTGCGCTGATGGTGATGCACAGGTGTTGTAAGCTGCCTTGTTCAGAAAGCATGGTGGAAACATCGAATAACCACTGGCTGTATGTACCCAGCATACCCAACATCATGCTTGGCATGGGAAGCGGCTGCTCAAACCACAGATGAACATTGGTGATGGCTTGGCAGGCAACGGTTTGCTTGCTGCCTAATAAGCGGTGACGGGCAAAAGCGGGTAAAGCCAAGATGATAGCATCGTGATTTAAACTGCTGACATCGCGGATACTGTGCCGCAAATGGATGTTGACACCTGCTTGTTCGAGCTTGTCTTGTATCGGTGTTATCAAGGCTTGGCTTAGGGGTTGGTTAAACCAGCCCATTTTGGCATTTTTATGCGCGGAAAAGGATGTGTTTAAGACGCGGGCAAAGGTTTTGGCATTGGCAGTGTTTATGGGCTCGTTCATCACACCCAAACACAGCACTTCCAACATATCTTGAATCAACAATGCAGGTGCTTGGCATTGTTCTAACCATTGGCGCACGGTTAATGTCTCATCTTGGATGTTTTTCATGCTTAAAGCGATGCGCAACATGGCTTTGACGCTGGAAAAGTCATGCTGTGGCAGCTTGGCGACTGCCCATAACAAGGCTAAAGCAATGGGTAGTTTGGAAGTTGCCTTTAAAGCGAAGAAACCGCGTGGTTTATCCCATAAAGGTAAGGTTAAACTATCTTGCCAAGAGACAAGCTGGCCGGCATCCACATCTTCTAGCAGTTGTTTGGTGGCATGATATGCGCCGACCATCATGTGCGGCCCATTATCCACCCATGCTTGTATGTTTTGATCATAAAAGGACTTGGTTCGACCACCTAAAGCAGGTGCAGCTTCATATAAATCAATGGCATAACCCTGTTTAGATAGGCGAAACGCAGCCGTTAAACCTGCCATACCACCACCGACAATTGCTACACGTTGCGCTTGCATAAACGACTAAAAATCCAGCTTTAAAGCGATGTGGTGTGCGGGTGCTTTTCTGGCAGCCTTTTTTTCATAACGCCAAGTCCGCCATGCTACCCATATTTTGCGCAAAGGGCTTAAACGTGCAGAGTGATTCCACACATCATAGTCAATAGACTCTAATTTTGCCAAATGTGCATAATAAATCGCGCCCATCATCAAGGAAGGGCAAAGGCTTTGCCTGTCTTCTGCGGGCAAGGCAGCAAGCGCATCTTGATAGGCAGTGTGGGCTTGTTGTTGATAGTATTCGAACAGGGCTTTGAGGTTAGCATTGGTGGCTTGGTTATCTGTAAAACCTTGGCGAATATCTTGGTCAGTCACTTTGAACTGAGCGCGAATCTGTTGGGGTAAATAGATGCGGTTGATTTTGGTATCTTCATAGACATCACGCAGGATGTTGGTGAGTTGTAGGGCATCACCCATGCGCAGGGCAAAGGTTTTGGATTGTTCATCTTTAAAACCAAACACAGCAATGGACAATAAACCCACCACCCCAGCCACACGGTAACAATACAATTTTAAATCATCTTCACTAACAATAGCTTTGCCTTCCACATCCATCAACATGCCTTGAATCATTTCAAAGAGCAGACTTTGTTCGATAGGAAAATTATCTTTTGTCCACATCAACTCTTTACCCACAGGGTGCCTAGCTTTATCTGCATAGACCCTATCTATTTCTTGTTTCCAGAAGTGCAGTTTGGTTCTGGCTACATCTTTATCTTTAATTTCATCTGCAATATCATCCACTTCACGACAAAAAGCATACAATGCCATCATGGCACGGCGTTTTTCCGGGCTTAAAAACAAAAAAGCATAAAAAAATGATGAACCAGAACCACGGGTTTTATCTTCGCAATATTTTTCAGGGGTCATGTTTGTCCTCGTTTGTTGGCGTAATATCGGGGGAATAGGCTGAGCAGTGCAATGTTCAGGCTTACTTTCAACCAAGACCAAGTGTTCAGCTTAGGGCGTTGGTGTAAGGGGTCTTCTAATTTGGCGGTAGTGTGTAAAATAGATAAACCACCTGCAAGCGTAGCGGCGATTTGTATGCGCAAACGCAGGGGTAAATAGGGAAGTAAACCATATCCTTGCTGAAATAACGCCTCAGTGGATAGAATTGCTTGTTGAATGGCAGGTTGCAGTTGTGGTGAGGTGAGGTTGCCATCAAGTAAGTCTTGGGTGTTTACACCTGCGAGCTCTAACCATTCCGTTGCCAAATAACATCGTTGATTGGGCAAATCTCTGCTGAAATCTTGCCAGAAGTTGGTGAGTTGTAGGGCGGTACAAATGGCATCAGAGCAATCTAAGGCGTGTTTGTCTTGGATGCCGTGCAGCGCCAACATCAAACGACCAATCGGGTCAGCAGAGTGTTTGGCATACCATTTTAGTGCATCAAGGTTGGCAAAACCTTGAAAATGCACGTCCATGCGAAAAGCAGTCAACAAATCACGGAAAAGCTGCTCTGGCAGCTCAAAATCTTGCATTACATCGGCTAAAGCAGTGAAAATAGGGTGCTTACTTTGTCCAAGTAGGCATAAATCTAGCTGCTTTTCCCAATCATCCAGCATCTCAATGCGTTGTTCAGGCGTAAAATCACCTTCATCAGCAAAATCATCGGCTTCACGGGCAAAGGCATAAATAACGGCAATAGCAGCCCTTAAATCAGCGCGTAATAAAAGGGAGGCGGTAGGAAAATTTTCATAATGTTGGTTGGCAATATCTTGGCAATGTTGATAAGCCTGCAATAAGGAGTCGCTCTTTAGCATTGCAGCATCTTAAAGCCTATGTGCATGAAGGCAAGAATGAACCCTATGTTGTGGCTGACTTTTACAAATTCGGCATGTTTTTTGCTCCTTCTTCTTTCTATGGATTACTTTGTTCTTGTGATGTGCAGGGTTGACTATAACTAGCCACAAAGAGGTGATTTTGGATACATTATGGATGTTATGTTTTGCTTTGATTTTGGTGCTTGTTGCCGCGTTGTTGTTTGTGAATGCTTTGGAATACCTTGGTGAGCGTATGGGTGTTTCAGAAGGGGTGACAGGCTCTATCTTTGCAGCAGTGGGCACAGCGATGCCTGAAACCATTGTGCCTTTGGTAGCGATTTTGGCAGGTGGTGCTTCGCTTGAAATGAATCATGCGATTGGGCTTGGTGCGATTCTTGGAGCGCCGTTTATGTTGGCAACGCTTGCCTTGGGTTTGCTGGCATTATTTGCAGGTTTAAAACGTGGCTGGACAACAACTTTAAAGCCTGAACCTACAGGTTTGCAGCGCGACTTATGCTTTTTCATGGTCGGTTTTGGCGTGGTGGTCGGGGCAGCGATGTTGCCTTCATCATGGCTCTTACCCAGAACCATGATTGCCATATTCTTATTGTGTTTTTATGCGTTTTATTTGTACCGAACCATACAAGCCAGCCAAAGTTTGGTGCAAGATGGGCATGAAACTGTGGCACACCATGATTTGTATGTGGGTTTTATACCTTTGCCGCAAAGTTGGATGGCGGTATTGCAGTTGTTATTGGCGTTAGGGCTGTTGATTTGGGGGGCGAAGATTTTTGTCTTTTATATTGAGGTAGCAAGTGTGATGCTGGGTATTTCGGCATTGCTGGTATCCCTGTTGCTTGTGCCTTTTGCTACGGAGCTTCCCGAAAAAATGAACTCAATTTTATGGGTGCGTAGAGGTAAAGACACCTTGGCTTTTGGTAATATCACTGGTGCGATGGTCTTTCAAGGCACTGTGATTCCAGCGGTGGCAATGTTATTGATGCCATGGTTATTTTCTGATGTTTATGCTGTTGTAGCGGTTTTTTTAGCGTTCTCGGGTGCTTTTTGGCTCTTATTCTTGCGTAAATACCATATTTTGACACCTTTATACTTGCTGATAGCGAACGTTTTTTATGCGGCTTTTATTCTGTTTGTGCTCATCCTTTGATTTTTATCTATAAATATGCTTTGATTGAACCATAAGTTTGATTTTAAAAGTATATTTAACAAGGGGTTTATAAAGGATGGTTGTTACATTATTGGTGATTGCGACAATATTATTCATTGCATTACAATTGGAAGACAAGCTAAAAATACCGTCTCCATTAGGCTTGATTGGTTTATCCTTTCTCGCCCATACTTTATTTTCAGGCACACCGATGTTAACCGGTGACCCTGAGCATTTTGCAGCTTTGGTGTTGTTGCTTTTGCCTATTTTATTGATTTCAGACTCATTTGAATTGACTGTCGCTGATTTGAAAGAACATGGTTTAAGTTTGTTCTATTTGGCAGTGGTTGCGGTGTCTTTATCTGTGGGGCTAGCCTTATTAACAGCTGAGACCTTGTTTGGTCAATACAACTTATCTTTTGCCGCGATTATTGTGTTGTTTGCTATGGTATTGGCAACAGACCCTGTGTCTGTGGTTAGTATTTTCTCTAACTTTGAACTGCCACACCGTTTGAAAATCTTGGCTGAAGGTGAAAGTTTATTCAATGATGCAACAGCATTGATTGTATTTGTTTTTGTTGGGCTTTATGCCTTGGATGGTGGCGAGTTAACGGTGGGTTATGTGGCTGAAATAAGCTTCATTGTGGTGCTTGGTTCGGCGGCTTTGGGTATATTCATGGGTTATTTAGGGCTTTTAGCCATGAAAACGACTGAAAACAGAACGGCTGAATTGATGATTGTGATTTTAGTGGGTTATGGCGCATTTGAAGCGTCGGAATTCTTTTATGTATTCTTAAATATGTTTGGTGGACATTCACACTTGCATTTATCAGGTATTTTATCGTGTATTTTTGCCACGATTACGCTGCATCATGTGATGACTAAAGCAGTATTGGCGGATGAGGTTGAATTGAAAAAAGGAGAAGAGCAGTTGCAGCGAGAATCTGCGCTTGAAGACTCTTCGCGCAGTGTGATTGCCAAGGTATTGCATAAAATCAAAGCCACAGTTGAAGAGCGGGATAGGCATCACCGCACCAAAGAGGATGTGCAACTGCTGGCGATTGTAGCCAATACGATTTTGTTTATTGCTATGGCTGAAATCATTGATTTGAAGATATTATTGAAATACAGCACCGAGATTCTGGTGATGTTTGTCGCCACAACCGCTATTCGGGCATTGATGATGGCAAAATTCGCATTTATTACCAATCAAACCACCAAGATGACCAATGTGAATTTCCGCTGGTGGGGTGTGTTGACGTTTGCAGGTATTAAAGGTGGTTTATCGGTAGTGATGTTGATGATGATTCCCGCTGGTTTTATCCATATTGAACTCTTTACTGCTATTGTGGTGGGTGTGATTATGTTGTCTACATTTATCTATTCGTTGATATTGTTGTGGATTATTGGTAAAAACAAAGAAATATTTAAACGCGAGAAAGATGAGGAAGCGCGTTCACATTGATATGGCTGATTTAACGGACACAGCTGATATAGATGCCTTAACGTCACGCATTGAAGGCATTTTGCAGCGTATGGCCATGCTTTATGGTTGGTCAGGTTTAACTGTTGAAGCGTATCGCTCGGATATGTTATCGTTCAATCGTTTTGTATTGGATTTCCAGCCTGATCAAGATGCTTTTAATGCACAACAAGATGCTGTGCGCGCCTATTTGAGTGATTTGCAGCTAAGGGAATACCAACAGAGCAGCATTCGCCGTCAACGCAGTGCTTTGGCAACATGGTTTCATTATTTGCAACATGAAAAGGTGAGACTGGACTTTCCCTTAGCTGAATTGGGGAAAGTGGCGAGTATGTTAAAGCTGCCCAAAGCGATGACAGAACAAGAAGTGGAAGCTTTATTGAATGCGCCAGATGTGAGCACACTTAAAGGCATTCGGGATCGCTGTTTGCTGGAGTTATTGTATGCGACTGGGATGCGCGCCTCGGAGTTGGTGGGCTTGAAGTGGCGGAGTTTTAATCGTACGCAGAAAACACTGCGTGTATTGGGTAAAGGTAATAAAGAACGTGACTTGCCTTATAGTGAGGTGGCGGAAGTTTGGTTGCAAAAATGGCAACAAACCATGAAAAATAAAGAAGTTTTCTTGTTTCCAAGCGGCTCGAAATCGTTGACAAGGCAAACGCTGTGGAACCGTGTGCAGAAATATGCAAAGCAAATCAGTCTGCATCCTTGTCCCTCGCCACACGTCCTAAGACACGCCTTTGCTACACATTTATTGAATCATGGTGCAGATTTGCGGGCGGTACAAACCCTGTTGGGACATGAAAGCATTGGTACGACTGAAATTTACACACATGTATCACAACGACGACTGCAAGATGAGTTGAATAAGGCGCATCCTATGGGGATGACTAGAGGAGCGAGGTTAGGATGACTGAGCAAATGGAAACATTGGCGTTGCCTGTGTTGTTACGCCAAGCAAGGAAGCTGGCTTTTCGTGAAGAGTTTAAAGAGGCTGCAGGATTGTATGCGATTGCGATTGAGCATCAGGACATGGTTGAAGTATTTGATGTGCGTATGCGTTATGCGGTGTGTCTGGAAGAGTCTGTTGATTATCAGGAGGCGATGCAGCAGTTTGAGTTGATTCATGATGCGTATACGGAGCAAGGGGAAACATCTGCAGCCGAAGGTATCCGTGCGACCATTCAAAGTTTACAAATGAAGCTTTTTGAAGCAGAAAAGGCTGCCAAGAAAAAGAAACTAGCGGAAACACCTATTCGGCATGATGACTTGTTGCGCATGTTTTCAGAAGTAGGTAAAAATATTAAGTTTATGCCTGATGAGTATATTTGTGAAGTAGGTGAGCTATCCAATAAGATATGGTTGCTTAAAGAAGGGGTATTGACCATTATTTCGGAAGAAAAAGAGGTGGCGCCTGAAGAGGTTTATGCTTTAAATCATGAATATGTATTGCTGGGTGAACGTGGTTACTTTACACGCCAACGCCGTGATGTTTCGGTGCGGGCAAAAACATATTCTCAAGTGATTGAAGTAAGCGAAAGTATGATTCAACAGATGAGTGAGGAAAACCCTGCCTTTGCGGTGGCTGTGGAACGTCTGATGCGTACAACTTGGGTTGAGCCTGCTCTAGCTAGGCAGGATGTGTTTTCGCGTATGAATGAAATGGACAGGGTTCGTTTGGCGATGAGCTTTAAGCGCAAAGACTTGGTGCCTGGAGAAGTATTGTTTGAAGCGGGAAGTGATGTGGATGGCACCTATTTATTACAATCAGGCTGTTTGTTTTTTCTTTGTGATGATGATGGTAAAGATGGGCAAATGAGCAGTGTTTTCCCTGGTGACATGGTGCATCTTTCGGGTTTGATTGATGGTTTTTCTAGTCGGTATAAGGTTATGGCAGCAACACCTGTGCGTTTATTACACCTTTCCAGAAAACGTTTTGAATCTTTTGCTGAGCAGCGCCCTTGGTTGCTGCAAGCGATTATGCAACATGCAAGACAACCTGCACGTTTACAAGTTACAGCTTCAAACGATAGTTACTTATGGCGTAAAGAAAGGCACCTTGAAGGCACGATGAGTTTTTAATGTTTTATTTAATTCAACAATGGATAAGGGTATGATATGAGTGATGGAGATTATGGCGACTTTTCAGGTGTACCCAACGCATTTCAAGCAGCTAAAGATGCTTCTGCAGTAGGTGATTATGATAAGGCTTATCGTTTGTTTGCAGAGTTATGGGAATCTGATTTTTGGCGTGAAGATAGGGATGTACAATTCCATTATGCCCACGCTTGTGAAAAAGTGGGCGATCATACCACTGCCTTAAAAATCTACACCTTGCTGATGGATGCATTGAGTATTGATCCCACAGGTGGTGGTGACTTGTTGATGCAAGAAAGTATGACACGTTTGAATGACTTGATTAAAGATGATGCAGTACAAGGCAGTAATTTAGATTTAAAGCAAGATAGAAATGAAGCACGTTTGGTTTGTCATTTGTTTGAATATGCTTATGAGCGTATTTTAGAGCCAGGGACTCTAATTTGTAGTGCTGGTGATATTGCCAATCATATGTGGTTACTTACAGATGGTGAAGTGGATGTGATTATTCCTGATACGGATAAAGGTCAGCTTTCGGGTGACTCTAGTCACCCTTGTTTGGTGGGTGAGCTGGCTTATTTTACAGGACTGCGTAGGGCTGCGACCTTGTGTTGCACGAGTAAAGTTAGGGTACTTGAGCTTCCATTTGAAAAAATCGTGGAAGTGCAAGAGCATGATGAAGAAGTGCAGCCTATGTTGGATCACTTGTTTCGCAGCCGATTGGCTTTGCATGTGTTGAATCACCATGAAATTTTCAAAAGAATGGATGATAGTGCGCGGAAAAAAGTCGCTATATCTTTTAAACATACCAGCTTTTTGCCAAGAAAGATTTTGATTGAACAAGGTTTAGAGCGTGATAATGCCTTTATGGTGCAATCAGGCACGGTATTGATGATGAAAAAAAATGATGAGGGTACGTTTGAACTGATTGGTAGCATGCATCCAGGGGATATTTTTCATTTGGGCGGTTTGTTGCGTGGTTTTCATGCGCCTTACAGGGTGGTTACGGGTACACCATGTCGTTTATTGCGTCTTAAACGCGAAACATTTGAGCCATTGATGCAACAGCATCCGTGGTTGATTAAAGAGTTGCTTGCACATAGTCGTCAGTCCATTGAGCGGCAAGTCTCGCATCCTGAGCAAAACAACTTGTGGGCAGCAGATCGTTATATTGATATGGGTAAAAAATAAGGGGAATCAGACAAGATGGTTGAACATCAGTATATTTATACCATGCAAGGCGTGGGTAAAGTCGTGGCTGGAAAAAAGAAAATATTGGATGACATTTGGTTGTCTTTTTACCCAGGTGCCAAGATTGGTGTGCTGGGTTTAAATGGCTCTGGTAAATCGACGTTGCTGAAAATTATGGCAGGTTTGGATACCGACATTTTAGGTGAAGCACACCCAGCCGATGGCATTAAAATTGGTTATTTAGCGCAAGAACCTGAGCTTGATGCTAGCAAAGATGTGCGGGGCAATGTTGAAGAGGCGGTCAAAGAGGTTAAAGATGCCCTTGCCGCTTTGGATGCGGTGTATGCAGCATATGCGGAGCCTGATGCTGATTTTGATGCGCTTGCTAAAAAACAAGCCAAGTTAGAAGACATTATCAATGCTGCGGATGGGCATGATTTGGATAGAAAGCTGGATATTGCGGCGGACGCTTTAAGATTGCCAGCTTGGGATGCAGATGTGAGCACGCTTTCAGGTGGTGAGCGCAGACGTGTGGCACTTTGTCGTTTGTTATTGTCTAACCCTGATATGATTTTATTGGATGAGCCTACCAACCATTTGGATGCGGAATCTGTGGCGTGGTTGGAGCGTTTTTTGCATGACTTTGAGGGAACGGTTGTTGCAGTGACCCATGATCGGTATTTCTTGGACAATGTGGCGGGTTGGATTCTTGAATTGGATCGTGGTAAAGGCATTCCTTTTGAGGGTAATTATTCTTCATGGCTTGAGCAAAAAGATGCAAGATTGAGCCAAGAAAACAAAGAGGAATCATCACGTCAGAAAGCAATAAAACAAGAATTAGAATGGGTGCGCCAAGGGGCGAAAGGTCGTCATGCTAAATCCAAGGCACGATTAAAAGCTTTTGATGAGTTGGCGAGTAAAGAAGTGCAACAGCGTAATGCGACCAAACAAATCTTTATTCCTGCAGGTGAACGTCTAGGTGATGTGGTTTTTAAAGCAGAAGGTGTACAAAAGGGCTTTGCTGACCGTATTTTGGTTGAAGATTTGAATTTCAACCTGCCTAGAGGTGGTATTGTGGGCATTATTGGGGCGAATGGGGCGGGTAAAACCACATTGTTTCGCATGTTTACAGGGCAAGAAAGCCCTGATTCGGGTAAGTTGATTCAGGGTGACACGGTGCAGTTATCGTATGTGGATCAGTCGCGTGATGCCTTGAATGAAAATAATACGGTGTTTGAAGAAATTTCAGGTGGTGCTGATTTTATTACGCTGGGTAAAGCAGAAGTGCCTTCGCGGGCTTATTGTGGTCGTTTTAACTTTAAGGGTGGCGACCAACAGAAAAAAATATCCATGCTTTCTGGTGGTGAGCGTAACCGTTTGCACATGGCAAAGATGCTCAAAGAAGGTGGCAATGTATTGCTTTTGGATGAGCCGACCAACGATTTGGATGTTGAAACGCTGCGTGCGCTTGAAGATGCCCTGCTTGATTTTGCAGGTTGTGCGGTGGTGATTTCGCATGATAGGTGGTTTTTGGATAGGATTGCCACGCATATCCTTGCTTTTGAGGGTGATGGACATGTGGAGTGGTTTGAAGGAAACTTTGCCGATTATGAACAAGATAAGAAGAAACGTCTTGGTGAATCGGCATTGCAGCCTAAACGTATGAAATATAAGAAGTTGGCGTAAGTTTTTAATGACAGGTAAGCAGATAAAAGAGGGGGAACATCAACGAACCCCCGATGCCGATCATTTAGAGTTATCTTCGCTGGGTGTTGTGGGTGAAGGTTTTAAACACGCCCCCAACATTGATCAGGATGATTTAAAGCAAGAAACCAAAGTCAGACCTGCAGTACGTTTTGGTGTGAGTAAACAATTGGGGCTAGGTTTTGCTATTGTTTTGCTGTTGACGGTGCTCTTAGCGATTGTGGCGTTGCGTGGTCACTTGGATGCTATGCGGGTGATTGAAGATGTGGTGGAGGGTTATGGTTCCACTGCCTATATAGCCTTACAAGCGAGAAACGACTTTTTAGCTGCACGTAATGTGGAAAAAGAATATTTGTTATACTACCGTGAACTAGGTATGGCAAAAACACGATTGCAATACGCTGAAAAGGTGCGCCATAACTTATCCAATATGGAAAGGCATTTACATAGTGCAGAGTCTCTGTTGGATGCTGCTGATAGCGCAAGAAAAAGCCAAGCTTTGATAACCCTCATTCTGCAAGAGCGTATGGATTATGAAGAGACATTTTTTGAGATGGTTAGTCTGTTTGAGCAACGAGGCAACCATTATCAGGGTTTAGAGTTTAAGTTCCACTATAATATGGACACACTAGAATCTTTGTTACAAAACGAAGGTAGGAAAATGGGGGCAGCTTCAGAACACCTAGCCGCAGATTTGTTGAAAGTGCGAAAGTATGAGCAAGATTATTTATTGAACCAAAACCAATCAACACTGGCGACGTTCCAAGAGGAAGTGAACCACTTCCTTGGTTACGTGAAAAAATATGCCAATGGAGCGTTCAAGCGCAAATTAGATCAACACTTTAAAGCATATCAGGTCAACTTTAAACGTTGGTTGGACGTGGATATGCAAGCTGATTTGAGTATGCAGCGTTTCGATGCTTCTGCTCAGCGTTTGGAAAGCACTTTGAGCCAATGGTATGACTTGACCAGCGAAC
>JAUZQU010000167.1 GCA_030950835.1 Mariprofundaceae bacterium
TGGTGGCATTGTTAGTGCTGCGGTGGATGGCTTAAAAGTCGCGGCGATATTGTTGCAAAAGTGAAGCATATTTTGACTTTCAATCTATAGCCTTAATACTCACGTGATGAAATGCCCATCTTGTGGAATTGTTTACCCTAGCAGCAAAACTTTTTGCCTATCATGTGGTGACATTTTAGCTGCGGCGGATGGTCATGCCCGTTTGGGTGATTATGTGTTGTTGGAAAAGATAGGGCAGGGCGGCATGGGCATTGTGTTTCGAGCGATTCACGAACCCTTAAAAAAAGAAGTCGCAATCAAGGTGTTGAATCCCAAAAGTTTTGGTGATGTGGAACAAATGGAACGTTTTCGTCGTGAAACACGTATGCATGCTCAACTCCAACACCCCAATATTATAGAGTTCCTTGATGTTTATGAAGATGGTGGTGCTTTTGCCTTGGTGATGGAGCTGCTTAAAGGCTGCAACTTAAAAGAATACCTGAACCATAGAGGCCCTTTAGCTTTACCTGAAACTATCCATATCAGCACCTCCATTTTAGCGGCCTTAAATAAGGCACATATGCGCGATGTGGTGCATAGGGATTTAAAACCATCCAATGTGTTCATTACCAATGATGGTGTGACCAAACTCATGGATTTTGGCTTGGCAAAAACGACCTTTGCCACTGAAGATATCACGGATAGCGGAGCCACCGTAGGCACTTATTTGTATATGGCACCTGAACAAATTTTAGGGCAAGAAATAGGCGTTGCCACTGACCTTTATGCTTTTGGTATTACTTTATATCGCATGTGTACTGGCAGCTTACCATTCACCTCCAATGGTGGTGGTGAGTTTGAAATCATGGAAAAACAAGTCCGCCAACCACCCCAACATCCCCAAACATTAAACTCGAAAATACCTGACAGTTTGGCCGAGTTGATTATGCAACTCTTGGCAAAGAAACCTGAGCAACGTCCTGCGAGTTGCGCTGTAGTGATGAAGAGCCTACAGGCGATGGGCGAGGCAGCTTCCCCCAGCTTGGATAACCACCCAATAGAAGATGAACAACTCACCACATTTTCAGACCTCAATGCAAGCCTCATCGTTCCAACAGCTTTAAATTTGGCACTGGATGGAGATGAAAAAACGCTGACCAATACAATCAGTGCAAGCACCTTATTAAGTGCTTTTTCGATTGATTCACCGCTTGCGCCAGATGAACCGCCTTATGATATGCGTAAACCACCTGCATTAAGCCCTGAAATTTTGAAACATTTAAAAACAGCCATTGCTTCGATTCCACCTTTACCTGAAACATGGCATCGTTTACAACAAGTCTTTGCAGACCCTGAATCTGCGGCATCTGACTTGGCTAAAGTGATCAGTGGTGATGCGGTATTGGTGGCACATGTATTGAAGATGTGTAATTCAGCTGCCTATTTGCCTGCAGGCGGTAAAGCAACTGAAAATGTGGCGATTGCTTTGACCCGCTTGGGTATGGACAGTGCGCAAGATGTGCTTTCGCAAGCCGTACTGCCTGAATTTAGCCCAGGTTCGAAGTCATCATTGGCAGTGCGCAGAATTTGGTTTCATGGGCAAGCGATGGCGATGTTTTCGCGTATTTTCACTGAATATAGCCAGACTGTAGATAGACAATCTGCCAATTTATTTGGTTTGTTGCACGATATTGGCAAGTTGGTCATTTTACATATCGAACCTGAAGAAAAACTGGCTGTTTTGAAAAAAAACATCCGTGGTGGTCAGCCATCTTTATTGGCGGAGTGGGGTGTTTTGGGTTATACACACATTGATGCAGGCATGATGTTAGCCTTGCATTGGCAACTACCGCGCTCTTTACACCGCTTTATATATTACCATCATTTTCCTTGCTGGCATCCTGCTGAATCTTGGCCACCTGATATGCAGCCGCCGATTATGTTGGCACATATGGCACATCTGGCGTTGAGTTCATTATTAAAAGAAGAGCCACATGAAGGGATTTGGCAAGATGCACACCGTAGTCATATTGAAGGTTCAGAATCTATTTTGTATAAACCTTTGCAACTACCTATGCGTGATGTGAAGCTTTATAGCCACCTTAGGATACAGTTGAATCAGTTGAAGTTGGCATTTCCAGACCTTTATCCAGAGGCTGCTTAGAGACGCGTAGCAATTCAGGTTGGTCATATTTTGACCTCCTCCTGCCTCAAACATGCCTCAAGTATGCCCAAATACAGGAATATGCTGCGTTTTCCCCCTTGGCTGCGAACAAAATATGACCAGCCTGAACAGCTACACCCTCATTTTTGATAAGGTGCTGAACAATTGCTATTTTCCTCATTTTTAACCTTGGTTTGGCTGGGGTTGTGGCTGGGACTACTGCTAGATGTTAATCATCGTGCAAACTTAAGGATAAAAAGGCTTCAATATTCTCTTGTAAGATATCAGGGTGGAAAGGTTTGGGGATTAAAATACTGTGGGTAAAATCACGTGTATCTTTGATGGATAAAGTTTGGTCGTAAGCGGTGGCAAAAATGATGGGCAAATGAGGATATAACACACGAATATTTTTGGCTGCGGTAAGCCCATTCATACGTGGCATGACCATATCCATCAATATCAAATCAATCTTTTTCCCATGTTGTTGAACGATGTCCACGGCTTGAATACCATCTTTGGCTTGTAATGTTTGATAACCCAACACTTCTAAAATTTCAGTGCAAGTCTCTCTAACCATTTCTTCATCATCGACCAACAATATTGTTGCACTGCGTTGAGTGGGTGTGATATCTAAACCATGGTTCGTCTTTTGAGCTTGGCTGTTCAAAGGAAGCCAGATGTGGAAAGAAGTGCCATCTTGGTTGGATTCGACATCAATGAAACCGTTATTATGTTTGATATTGCCGACAACTACCGACAAACCTAAACCGCTTCCTAGCTGTTTGGTGGTGAAAAAAGGATCAAATATGCGCTCTATTTTATCTTCAGCGATGCCACAACCGTTATCCCAAATGGTGATTTGGGCATAATTGCCTTGTTTTAAAATGGGGTAACGCTCTACCCAATGTTGCTGTTGTTTTGCTTCAAAGGTTTGTAACTGTAACCTTATAGCAGGTTTTTCACTTTTTCGGGTTGCATCCACAGCATTTTGAATGATATTCATTAACGTTTGTTGTAAACGTTCCGCATCGCCTTGGCAGGGAAATGAGCCATGGGGAAAATCAATGGAAAGGTGAATGTTTTTGGGGATATTATGCTCTGCGAGCTTGATGAATTCTTTGAGAAAAGAGTCTAAAGGGAATTGACGTTTTTCTACGGCATCTTTGCGGGCAAAAGTCATCAGCTGTTGCACGATGGCAGCAGCTTCATTGGCAACACCCTGCACTTTCTGAATACGCTCGGCTGTTTTGGGTAAACCCTCTAATTCACGGTGTGCTAAATACAAATGCCCCAACATACCAGACAATAAATTGTTGAAATCATGTGCAATACCACCGATTAATGTTGCCAGCGCCTCTTGTTTTTGTGTTTTTCGATATTGCTCTTCTAATTTGATTTGTTCGCCAATATCTTCTTGAATGGCGACAGCGTGGGTGACTTTGCCTTGCTCATTTAAGATGGGCGCAATGCTAATTGAGGCGGTAAAGGTAGAGCCATCTTGACGAAACAATTCGCGCCTGCCTTGCCAAGTTAAACCATCCATCAATATTTGTTGCACATCTTTTGCCGTTGCAAGGTTGCCAGATGCTTGATATTTAAAATACATCATAGACTGGCATACTTCAGATGCCAACCAGCCAGTTTGTTCACTAAAGGCAGCGTTGACATACTCCACTTCACCTGTGCAACGGGTAATGATAAATGCTTCAGCTGCCTGATCAATAGCCGCAATCAACTGTGCATTTTGTTTCTTTAAACCATGACGCTGTTGAACTCCACCTTCGTAATCGGCAAGTAAACGTTGGTAGGTTGAGATTTGGCGAACATGTTGACTCATATCTTGAATGGTAAACAAGGCCTGTGTTTTTTTGTCTTCAGTTTCAATACAAGTGATGGTGACTTGATGGGGTTGCATGCTTCCATCGGGGCATGCAAAATCAAACAGATGGTGGTGTAACTGCGTTGAAAACAGGGCTGGAGGACCATGATCCAAGACTTGATCAATGCGTAAGCGATATTGGGTTTGTAGTAGTCTGGGGAACATTTCCATGATGTTTTTTTTCAGCACATTATTGGGCTGTTGTTGTGACCATGTGGAGAGTTGTTTGTTCCAAAATACGATGTGGTAATTCTCATCAATGATACAAATTCCATGCGGAATAAAGTCCAATGCTTGAAGGGCAGTTGCTTGCATCTAAATGGTCAACTCTTGGTTAATCAAGTCTAACAATATATGGAATGAATGCAGCTCAAAGAATAAGATAATTTCACCTTGAACCTGCAAT
>JAUZQU010000168.1 GCA_030950835.1 Mariprofundaceae bacterium
CGCAAATCCCATTGATGTTTGAGGCTTATGATCAGATTATTTATGTGGTTTCTTTGGGGGCTGTGGTGCGTTTGATTGCGCCGCATTTAAAATCCAAAGATGAAGACCCTGGTATATTGGTTGTCGATGATGCTGGGGACTACGTCATTCCTGTGCTTTCGGGACATGTGGGCGGAGCCAATGCTTGGGCGGAATATATAGCAGGTTTATTGGATGCAACACCTGTGCTGACGACAGCATCGGATGTGGGTAAGACTATTCCTGTGGACATTTTGGGGCGTGAGTTAGGCTGGAAGGTTGAAGCGCCAAAAATCAATATCACGCGTGTTTCTGCGCATGTGGTTAATGAAGAGCCGATTGCTTTGGTGGATGAGCGCGGGCTTGAAACAGGTGTGGAGCCTGCACAAGACTGGTGGACACGCCCAACAGCACTGCCCAAGACGATTCATCTGTTTCAACGTTTCGAAGATGTGGACTTGGCTCAATTTTCGGCTGTGCTTTGGGTGACCAAACGCACCTTGCCTGAAAACATTTGGGATGAGCTGCATGAAAAGCTGGTGGTTTATCGTCCGTGAACAACACGCAGCCCAACAGCACTGTAAAAGTCATGCTGGGTTTAGGTTGTGACCGTGATACATCTGCGCTCACGATTGAACAAGCAGTGGTAGAAGCTTTGGCTTTGGTTGCTTTAACGGTTGCTGATGTACAAGCTGTGGCATCGATTGATAAAAAGTCGGATGAAGTGGGTTTGTTAGAAGTCTGCAAGCAATACGGCTGGAGTTGTACTTGGTATACTGCAAAAGTGCTCAAAGAAGTGGATGTGCCTAACCCATCGGCTGTAGTGTTGAAATATGTGGGCACACCATCGGTGGGTGAAGCGGCGGCAATTCTTTGCGCTGGTGGCAGTAAAGATGATTTATTGTTGGAAAAATATAAATACAAAGGTGCAGACGGTAAACATGCGACCGTGTCTGTAGTGAGAGTGAATCATGGCTAATGGAAAGATATTACTTGTAGGTTTTGGACCTGGTGGTCAAGAGCAAATGACATACCGCGCTAGAGCGGCTATTGCAGAAGCGGATGTGGTGATTGGTTATACCACCTACATCAAGCTGGTGCGCGATTTACTTGATGGTAAAGAAGTGATTCGTAAGGGCATGACCGAAGAAATTGACCGTTGCATTGAAGCCTATGAAGCGGCAAAAAAAGGCAAAGTAGTGGCTTTGATTTCATCGGGTGATGTGGGTGTGTATGGCATGGCAGGCCCAACATATGAGGTGTTGTTTCAACATGGTTGGACACCTGATTCGGATATTGAAGTGGAAGTGGTGACGGGGGCAACTGCCTTGAATGCTTGTGCCTCGCTGGTGGGTGCGCCTTTGACCCATGATTTTTGTTCGATTTCGCTTTCTGATTTGCTCACCCCTTGGACGACCATTCGTAAACGTATTGATGCGGTAGGTGCAGCGGATTTTGTGATTGGTTTGTACAATCCAAAGTCAGGAAGACGCACCCAACAAATCGTGGAAGCGCAACGTATCTTGTTGCAACACCGTGATGCCAAAACACCTGTAGCGATTGTTAAATCAGCATATCGTCGCCGCCAAGATATTCAGATGACCACGCTGGATAATATGGCAGACAAAGAAATCGGTATGTTGACCACGGTGATTATTGGTAATTCATCTTCATATATTAAAGAAGGTTTGCTGATTACCCCGCGTGGTTATGCGAATAAATATGCCGATTTAACGGGCGAAGCCAAAGATGGAGAACAAGCTGGTCGTTCGCTTTCTATGGGTTTGGAAGGTTGGCACGGTTGTGTTCGGCGTTGGTTAGAGGCAGGCAACCAACAACCTTGGGAAAAAATTTCGGCGCATTTCAATGCACCTGTGGGTGAGATTTTAGCTGCGGTGTCTGGGGCTAGTGAAGATGAACCAGCAGGTGGTTATACGGCGGTGCGTGTTGCCCATGATGGCTTAGCAGATGTGCTTCAAGCTTTGCCTGAATGGGGTAGATTACGGGCTGTGATTCGTTCAGCAGCAGGCGCAGTGACGGAATGTTTGCTCAATGGCGACCAATTTGAAATGAAAGGGGATTGGTTGAATGTGGTAACCGATGCTTTTCATATTCATGTCAACTGGGCAAAGGTGAACCATGCTTATCTCGCCAAACGGGGTGAGAAATCATTGGGGGTTCACTTTTTGGATGAGCGGGGAGAGTTGGTCTTTCGTTTGTTGTTGGTCAAAGATGAGGGTTCTTTTAATCAGGATGCCGTGGCGGCACTGGATAAGGTTTGGCACAAATTGACATGAGTGCCATTGATTTAAGCCCTTTTTGTAAGGCTCTGAACAGTTTGCAGATGGGTTTAGAGCGTGCAGAAGGTGACAAAGCAGATGATATGCTGCGTGATAGTGTGATTCAGCGTTTTGAATATACCTATGAACTCAGCTGGAAGATGTTAAAAAGACGTTTGCAACATGATGTGGCTAGCCCTGAACATCTGGCGGCAATGAGTTTTCGAGAACTGATGCGAGAAGGGGCGGAGCGTGGATTGATTGCTGATCCGCAGGTGTGGTTTTTGTATCGACAAAAACGTAACCTGACTTCGTTTACTTATGATGCAGATGTTGCCCAAGATGTGTATCAGGCGGCACTACGCTTTGCTCAGGATGCACAACTGTTGTTGGATGCTTTACAACGACGTAATGCGGCATGAATATTTCAGCAGCAGAGCGGGAGTTGCTATGGACTATGTTGCAACAATGGCTGCCTCAACATGTGGTATATGCCTTTGGCTCAAGGGTGCATGGTCGGCAGCTTAAACCGTTTTCTGATCTTGATTTGGCGATTATGTCGGACACCCCGATAGATATTGATGTTTTATGTGCATTACGCGAGGCATTTGCCGAGTCGGACTTGCCATACCGTGTTGATGTGGTTGATTTTGCCACTTCCAGCACTTACTTTCAGGCGAAAATCAAAGAAGATGGTCAATTATTTTATGCACCACAGGATGTTGAATGAGCGAAGTGATGAAGATTAAACCTAAAATGATGGATTATAAACGGCATATGATTGTCTGTGTGGGCCCACGTTGTACTGAAGGTGGTGGGCAAGATCTTTATGACACCTTGGGCGATAAATTTAAGGAAGCAGGGTTAAATAAAGGTGATTTGCGCGTTAAACGTAGCCGTGCGACGTGTTTTGGGACTTGTAAAGGTGGTCCATTGTTGGCGATTCAGCCTGATGGGGTGTGGTATTATAATGTGAGCGATGAGAATTTAGATAGGATTATTGAGCAGCACTTGGTGGGTGGTGAACCTGTGGAAGATCTGATTTATCATCAAGGGCCTTGTGGAGCATGATAGCTTGAGTAGAGGCAAGCGTGAGATGATGAAGATGGCAGTAAACGTGTTATGGATAACAGCAAAGGAGTAATAACGATGGATAACATTAAAGTATTAATTTTAATGGGCAGTAAAAATGACATGCCTATAATGAAAAAAGCGGAGGCAGTGCTGGAAGGCTTTGATGTGCCTTACAAAACATTGGTACGCTCTGCGCATCGTACACCAGAAGCGACAGTTGAAGCGATTAAAGAAGCTGAAGCTGCAGGTTGTCAGGTGTTTATTTGTGCCGCAGGTATGGCAGCGCATTTGGCGGGTGTAGTATGCTCTAAAACCGTGAAACCGGTGATTGGTGTGCCGATTGCTTCAGGGCCTTTGAATGGTGAAGATGCTTTGTTGTCTACGGTGATGATGCCTCCAGGTATGCCTGTGGCGACTGTGGGTATTAATGCGGCTAAAAATGCGGGTTTGTTGGCAGCACAGATGTTGGCGCAAACCGATGAAGACTTGGCACATAAGTTAAAGTTTGATCGTGCGCAACAAGCCGAAGCAATTTTAGCAGACGATTAATCGTTTGCAGGGCATGTCTGCCAAGTTGAAGACACTCAGAGCAGGGAAAACGCTGCAAAAAGGGTGTTTATTAGGACATTATACGTCCACTTTGGCAGGCATGGCTGCGGGGGCACAAAGTCAACGTGGTTTGTTGAGTTTGCAGCGTTTTAAGCGGCGGAAATCGCCTTTTTTGCTCTTGGCAGACAGCGTCAGTACGGCATTGCAACAAGCGGTGTATTTGACGCCAGCGTTAAGAGCGATGGCGAAACAATCTTGGCCAGGCGCGGTAACCTTGGTGTTTCCTGCGGTTAAAAATCTTCATCCTGCTTGTTATCAACAAGGTAAGGTGGCGGTTCGTGTGGATGGTGATGTGGAAACGCGGCGCTTGGCGAAGATGTGCGGTGGTTTGTTGTTATCCAGCAGCTTTAATCGCAAGGGTAGGGCGGTGCAAGCGGTTGATATGCGGGTGCGTTACCGTTGGCGGCGGCACCTTGGCGCTATTTTAAGCGCACAAGCAGTGACATCAGGGCAAGCTTCTACTATTTTTCGCTTGTCTGCGGGTAAGGTGCATCGTTTACGTTAAATGTTTGGGGAACACTACAATCTTGGAGGTTGTTCATGTCTGATATTTTAAGCCCAGCAGAGCTGGCGCGGTTTAACCGTCATATTATTTTACCACAAGTGGGGCTTGAAGGACAAGAAAAGCTTAAACAAGCCAAAGTATTGTGTGTAGGCACAGGTGGTTTGGGTAGTCCGATTTCCTTATATTTATCTGCAGCAGGCATAGGTACGATTGGTTTGGTAGATTTTGATGTGGTGGATGACTCGAATTTACAACGTCAAATTGTGCATTCTACAGCAGATATTGGTCGCCCAAAAATTGAGTCGGCGCGGGATACGCTGTTAGGCATTAATCCGCATTTAAATGTGAACCTACATGGTGATGGCATCACCTGTGCCAATGTGCGCGAGATTGTAGCCCAATATGATATTGTGGTGGATGGTACAGATAATTTTCCTACCCGCTATTTGGTCAATGATGCTTGTGTGCTTGAGGGTAAACCGCTGGTATATGCCTCGATTTTCCAATTTGATGGGCAGTTGACAGTCTTTAACCATAAAGAAGGGCCATGTTACCGTTGTTTGTATCCAGAACCACCACCACCAGGTTTGGTGCCTTCATGCGCTGAAGGTGGTGTGCTGGGTGTGTTGCCCGGTGTGGTTGGGGTGATGCAGGCGACTGAAGCGGTGAAAATCATTCTGGATCAAGGCACCAGCTTGAGTGGGCGTTTGTTGTTGTATGATGCCTTGGAGATGAAGTTTCGTGAAATGAAGTTGCGCAAAGACAGCACTTGCCCTGCTTGTGGGGATAACCCTACGATTGGTGATGTGCAAGCGTATGAAGACTTTTGTGGCTTGCCGCCAACAGAAGTAGCCGAAGAAGAGGTGGTTATGGCCGAATATGATGTAATACCAACAGAGTTGAAAGCCATGATGGCGGAAAATCCTGACTTGTTTGTTTTGGATGTGCGTGAGCCGCATGAAATTGCAATTTGTGCGCTTGAAGGCACGGTCAACATACCATTGGGTCAGGTGGCAGAGCGTTACTTGGAAGTGCCACAAGATCAAACAGTGGTGGTGCATTGCAAGCTCGGTGGTAGGTCGGCTCAGGCGGTGGAGTTTTTGCAATCTAAGGGTTATACACAGGTGAAAAACCTGAATGGTGGTATTGTGCGCTGGATTCAAGATGTGGATACATCGCTGAACACATATTAAACAGGGTGTATAAAAAAGGGTTGATGCCATATGCGTAATGTGATTTTTGAGGAATCGGCAAAAATATTGGCGCATGTGCATCATGCTGGTGCGCAGTCGATTTTGCGTTTAGCAGCACCCAAAACAGCGAAACATGCCAAAGCAGGGCAATTTGTGCATCTTAGGGTATCGGATGCGCTGCCTTTGCGTCGCCCGATTTCTATGATGTTGAGCAATCCTGAAAAGGGCACGATTGATTTGTTGTATAAACAAGTTGGTGAGGGAACAAGGCAGCTTGCACAACGCAAGGTGGGTGAAGAGTTGCCCATGTTAGGGCCTATTGGCAAACCTTTTGATTTGTCGGACATGAGCAAACGTTATGTGTTGATTGGGGGTGGTGTTGGTGTGCCACCTATGGTCTTTACTGCGGATACGTTGGCTGGAAAAGCCGATGTAGTGCTGTTTGCTGGCTCGGAAGTTGAGTTCCCTTTTGCCCTTAAACCATCTACATTTATGTTGCCGGGTATTGTTGGCAACACCACATTAACCATCGCTTCACTTGAAGAGCGTGGTATTGCTTGCCGCTTGGCATCCAACGCTGGCTTGTATGGTTGTTATGAAGGGCATGTGCCTAGTTTAGCTAGAGATTATTTACTGGCTTTAAGTGATGCAGAAAGGGCGCGATGTGTATTGTTATCTTGTGGACCTCACCCTATGTTGCATGCAGTGGCAAAGCTTGGACGTGAATTCAATATACCTGCGCAATTAAGTTTAGAAGAATATATGGCATGTGCGATTGGTGGTTGTGCTGGTTGCGTGGTCAAAACGCTTGAAGATGGGCAAGAGAAATATAGGCGTGTGTGTGTGGATGGCCCTGTGTTTGATGCTAACATCTTGCCAGAATTTGCTTGAAATCTTGTCAAAAAGGATGAAAAATGAGTAGAAACTTCGTATTTACCTCGGAATCGGTGTCTGAAGGGCATCCCGACAAAATGGCTGACCAAATATCCGATAGTATTTTGGACGCAATTTTAGAGCAGGATCCCCATGCACGTGTGGCATGTGAAACCATGATCAACACAGGCATGATTATCTTGTCTGGTGAAATTACAACGTCTGCGGTGATTGATTACCAAGCGATTGCGCGTAATGCAGTGAAAGAGATTGGTTATAATTCATCGGAAATGGGCTTTGATTATGCCTCATGTGCAGTGCTGGTGACGCTAGATAAGCAGTCGGTAGACATTGCAGCAGGGGTGAATGAAGGCGAAGGTATTGACTTGGATCAAGGTGCTGGCGATCAAGGTTTGATGTTTGGTTATGCCACCAACGAGACGGATGTATTGATGCCTATGCCTGTGCATTTATCGCACCAATTGGTAGCAAAACAAGCCGAAGTACGCAAAGCAGGTGTATTGAAATACTTGCGCCCTGATGCCAAATCACAAGTGACCGTGCGTTATGAAGACTTTAAACCTGTGGCGATTGATGCGGTGGTGTTGTCTACCCAACACTCTGCGGATGTTAGCCATGAAGATTTGATTGCAGGTGTGATGCAGGAAGTGATTCATCCTGTGTTGGATAAAACAGGGCTGTTGCATGACAAAACTGAATACCATATCAATCCCACAGGACGTTTTGTTATTGGCGGGCCAGTAGGTGATTGTGGTGTAACAGGGCGCAAGATTATTGTGGATACTTATGGTGGTTTTGGGCATCACGGCGGCGGTGCTTTTTCGGGCAAAGATCCGACAAAAGTGGACAGGTCAGCCTGTTATATGATGCGTTATGTGGCGAAAAACATTGTCGCAGCAGGGTTTGCAGAGCGATGTGAAGTGCAGGTGGCGTATGCCATTGGTGTTGCTCATCCTTTGAGTGTGATGGTGAATACTTTTGGTACGGGTAATGTCGATGAAGAAAAATTAGCCGAAGCAGTGCGTGAAGTCTTTGATTTAAGACCCAAAGGTATTGTGCAAGAGTTGGACTTATTGCGTCCGATTTATAGAAAAACGGCTGCTTATGGTCATTTTGGACGTGAGTTGCCTGAATTTACGTGGGAAAAAGTGGATAAAGTCGATGCTTTAAAGACAGCGCTGGGTTTTGAAGCTTAAGGACAGGTTGCATAGGTTTGTTGCTGTGAACAAAATCTCAGCAGCGCCATGTTTATAAAGTAGGCTTATGGATGTTCAACATAACATGCCCAATATAGTGCGTTTAAAGCTGCAAAGATTACATCTGCAAAACTTACGCTGCCACCATGATTATACATGGGAGTGCAGTGAAGATTTGAATTTGATTTGTGGTGATAATGGCTGTGGTAAAACCACCTTGTTGGAAGCTGCCTATATGTTGGCATACGGTCGTTCTTTTCGCCAAGCTAAAGCGCCGCAGTTGACCCGTTGGGACAGTAAATCCTTTCATATTCAGGCAACCATTCAACGTTATGGCCCTTTGCATATTCGCCTAGATGGTCAAAAGGGCAAAGTGCAGATGACTTTACAAGGGCGCAAAGTTGCCCAACGTAAAGAAGTATTTGAACATATTTCATTGATTGTGGATGCGCCGCAAGGGGTACGTTTGATTGATGGAACACCTGGCGAGCGGCGTAAATGGTTGGACAGGCTGGTGATTGCGACTATACCTGCTTCGCATGTGGTTTATCAGTCATATTTGCGTGCTTTGATGCAGCGTAGCCGCTTATTGCGCAAGGCTGGAAGTGCTTCAGAGTTGGCGAGTTGGGAGCAGCAGATTGTCGATTTTGGCTTGATTTTGAATCAACGCCGCGCTGCTGTGTTGACGCAACTTAATACTTTTTTAGAGGCTGAAAACACATGGCTTGACTTGCCTTTCCAACTTGAATTGGTGGGTCAAATTTTTGCAAATAAAGAGGCATGGCTGCTTTGGTTGCAAGAAAAACGCGAGGAACATCAACGCTTGGGCAGGGTCAGCCAAGGCCCGCATTGTGATAGGTTGAAAATTGGTTATAATGGGCGTGAAATTCGGGTGTGTGGTTCGCGTGGGCAACAAAAGTTATCAGGCATTGCGCTGCGTTTGGCAGAGTGTTTGGTGGTGCAACAAGCCAAACGTTTGATGCCAATTTTGTTGCTAGACGACTGTTTAGAGTCGCTGGATCACACCCGAGTGTTACGCTTGATGCAACGTTTACAACAGCATCAAGGACAAGTGCTGATGACTGCACCAGGTGATGTTTCACCTGATGTTTTGCAACACACAGCATGTTTACGTTTATGACAGAGCAAGGCAAATGATGTATGCAAACGAGGTATGCAAATGAGTGAAAAGAATCAGGAAGAATATAGCGCGGAGAGCATTCAGGTTCTGAAAGGTTTGGATGCAGTACGCAAACGCCCTGGCATGTATATCGGCGACACTGATGATGGTTCGGGTTTGCATCACATGGTGTATGAGGCGGTGGATAACTCCATCGATGAAGCCTTGGCTGGTCATTGTGATAAAGTAGAAGTGATTTTGCACTCGGATGATTCGGTGACGGTGCGTGATAATGGGCGTGGTATCCCTGTAGATATACATCCTGAAGAAAACCGATCTGCTGCTGAAGTGATTATGACGGTATTGCATGCTGGTGGTAAGTTTGACAGCAATTCATACAAGGTTTCAGGTGGTTTACACGGGGTTGGCGTATCGGTGGTCAATGCGCTTTCTGATTATTTGGAGCTGACCATTCGCCGTCATGGTAATGTGTATCAGTGTAGGTTTGAGCGTGGAGACACGGTGCAAGCTGTGCATGAAGTGGGCAAAGCCGAAGGTACGGGCACTGAAGTACGCTTTTTGCCCAGTTTAGAGACTTTTTCACATCGTAACATGTCTTTTGATATCCTTTCCAAACGTTTGCGCGAGCTTTCTTTCTTGAATAGTGGTGTGCGCATCGAACTTTTGGATGAGCGCACAGATAACCACCTTGTCTTTGAATATGAAGGTGGTATCACAGCATTTGTCGAACATTTGAATAAATCACGCACTTCTTTGCACGCTGGTTGCATTGCTATTGATACTGAAAAAGATGATGTGGGCGTGGAGTTGTCCTTGCAATGGACCGACTCTTATCAAGAAAACGTTTTTTGTTATACCAACAACATTCCGCAACGTGATGGCGGGGCACATTTAGCAGGTTTAAGAGCCGCTTTAACACGTTGCATCAATAACTATGCAGCGGCAAGTGGTTTGTTGAAAAAACATAAAGTCTCTTTAACGGGTGATGATTGTCGTGAAGGTTTAACGGCGGTACTGTCCATTAAAGTGCCAGATCCTAAGTTCTCCTCACAAACCAAAGATAAATTGGTATCTTCAGAAGTGCGTCCGATTGTGGAAAGCAAAGTGAATGAGAAGTTATCGGAGTGGTTTGAAGAAAACCCGAAAGAAGCACGGACGATTGTGGGCAAAGCTGCAGAAGCAGCGATGGCAAGGGATGCAGCGCGTAAAGCGCGTGATTTAACCCGTAGAAAAGGGGCATTGGATGTCTCGAATTTGCCAGGCAAGTTGGCAGATTGTCAGGAGAAAGACCCCGCGAACTCTGAAATTTACCTGGTGGAGGGTGATTCTGCTGGCGGCTC
>JAUZQU010000169.1 GCA_030950835.1 Mariprofundaceae bacterium
CTTACCCTTTATTCGTCAACCAGCATTCAAGCTTTTGCGTAATATCAAATAACCGACAATGCCTGATGCTACCGAACCCAACACAATACCAATGCGCTCATCAAACAATAAGTTCACACCTGTGCCTTCGAATGCTAAAGAGCCAATAAACAAACTCATCGTGAAGCCAACGCCACATAGCGCAGCCAAGCCATACAAAGATGCCCACGACATCCCCTTAGGCAAGCTGGTAAGCCCAATTTTAATCGCCAGCCAACATAAACCAAAGACTCCAAGCTGTTTGCCCACAAAAAGCCCTAAAGCAATGCCAAGTGGCACGCTGTGGAACACATTATCAAAACCTACACCTGAAAAATTAATGCCCGAATTGGCAAAAGCAAATAATGGCAGTACAAAAAAGGCAACAAAGCCATGTAAATCATGCTCCATTTCTTTTAAAGGTGAGCCGCCTTGCGCTGTTTTCAGAGGAATAAAAAAGGCTAAAACAACACCTGCTAATGTTGCATGCACACCCGATTTTAAAGTCGCCACCCACATCACTAAACCTACAACAATATAAATGCTTTTCGTGCTCACTTTAGCCTTATTGAGTAATACAAGCACCGCTATACAAACAGCAATCACAATCATCGAAGCCTTGGAGATGGATGCAGTATAAAAAAGTGCAATGATGATAATGGCACCAACATCATCAAAAATCGCCAACGATGTTAGGAATATTTTCAAACTAATGGGTACTCTAGAGCCCAATAAAAATAAAATGCCTAAAGCAAAGGCAATGTCCGTTGCCGTAGGAATTGCCCAGCCCTGCATTGCTGAACTATCACCCGCATTAAAAAAGATATAAATCAACGCTGGCGCAGCCATGCCACCAATCGCGCCCACCGCAGGAAGAATAATGTTTCTTTTATCTGCCAATTCGCCTTCAATCAGCTCTCGCTTTAACTCTAAACCAACTAAGAAAAAGAAAATTGCCATCAAACCATCATTGATCCACAGCAATAGTGGTTTGGCAATTTCAATAGCACCAATGCGAACTTCAACAGGTGTATCCAGCAGCATCGCATAATATGTTTGCAGCGATGTGTTTGAAATAATCACCGCCAGCATAGCAGCAAGCATAAGTAATATGCCTGATGCAGATTTCGAGCTGAGAAATTGGGCAATCCATGTCTTGGGTACAGTATTCATGCCCCCATTGTAAGTAACATATGATGAAAGTTCAAATTTATCATTGATAAGTGTCGTTACATTGCTTTAAAGCCGAGCCAGTTAAGCCCATCAACCCTTGAGTCGCCCTCTGCTTCATGATGTTACCCACGAGAGGCGAATACACATGCACAGATGTTATAATGTGTCACATGGTGTACCCTTACTCGAAAAAAACCTGCAAAAAACTCCTTCTGGACAATTTATCCAAAAAAGTGGGCGCTGATTAAAGAAATAGACAACCCATAACATTGCCCATCATGATGTCAGCCCAAGCTTTTTTCACTTTCAGTCTACGCTCAAAAATAAAAGCTTGCCTCACACCAAGAATAACCTTATAAATCGCCACTTGAAAAAGTCTGCTCTTTAAAAAAGCATGTCTTTTTGGCCTGATAGCTCAGTCGGTAGAGCAAGGGATTGAAAATCCCTGTGTCCATGGTTCGATTCCATGTCAGGCCACCATCATATCAAGGCTCAGCAAGCAATTGTTGAGCCTTTTTTATTGCATATTGATCAATTCCTGATTATTGAAAATCTTATTCTACATATAGCATCTAAGCATGGTCTGCATTCGTATCATAAGCATCATCACTTGCTCCAAACTCCTATTCATGGCAACTTACCTTGTTCCAGCATCCAAGGAGCAAGTATTGGCTGAAATCATCCCACCCTTGAACAAAAACACGTTAAGTCGTATGACCTCAGGCGAAAAACGCTTGGCAAGACGGTTAGAATCCTTGCTAGAGGATGATTATTTGGTGTGGTATGACATTCCAATAGGCAAAAAACAGCGCTATCCTGATTTTATTATCCTGCACCCTTCTCGGGGTATTCTTTTTTTAGAAGTCAAAGACTGGAAAATCGACAACTTGAAAAGAATCAGCAAAACAGATATTGAGCTACTTACCCATCAAGGTTTGGTTTCCAAAACGCACCCTTTAGAGCAAGTGCGGGCTTGTGCATACGAAGCCATCCATATGTTAACCCAAGATAAACGCTTGCAACAAACATCAGGGAAATATCAAGGCAGCCTTATCATGCCTTATGGCTGGGGCGTGGTATGGACAAATATCACACGTCAGCAAATGGCAAATTCCATGCCCGAAGATGCCCTTGAACAAGTTTTGCCCGATCATTTGATGATGTATCAGGATGAAATGCGTGAAAACGTGGATGCCGAAGCATTTCAGACACAATTATGGAACATGTTTCACTATACCTTTGGTGATACCTTAACCTTGCCACAAATTGATCGCATTCGTTGGTACTTATTTCCCGAAGTGCGCATTGATGATGGCGGACAAATCACCTTGTTTGCTCACGATGATGAAAGTAAAACAAACATCACACAAACTATCCCCGATATCATCAGAATCATGGATATACAACAAGAGCAATTAGCCCGTAGCCTTGGTGAAGGGCATAGGGTAATACATGGGGTTGCAGGTTCGGGGAAAACGTTAATCTTGGGTTATCGTTGTTTACATTTGGCTGCCACGATGCATAAACCCATATTGGTACTGTGTTTTAACATTACCCTTGCGGCCAAACTACGCGCCTTTATCTCTGCCAAAGGTATTGATGGCCAAGTGCAAGTCTACCACTTCCATGATTGGTGTGCCCAGCAGCTAAGAACTTACCATATTACCACCATCACATCCGACAAACCCACTTATGAACGCCATGTAGAGACTGTGATTCAAGCTGTGGCTGAGGGTAATATTCCAAGAGCGCAGTATGGGGCATTACTGATTGATGAGGGGCATGATTTTGAGGAAACATGGTTAAAATTGATTGTGCAGATGGTGGATCCTGATAGCAATTCATTATTGATGCTTTACGATGATGCGCAAGCCATTTACAACAAGAAAAAACAATTAAATTTCGCGCTTTCCCACGTAGGCATTCAAGCCAAAGGGCGCACCACCATTTTACGTCTCAATTATCGAAATACCCGTGAAATTCTAAGCTTTGCCTATGATTTCGCACAACAATACCTCAACCCCACACAAGCAGATGATGATCATATTCCGCTCATTCGACCAGAAGCTGCAGGAAAATCGGGCGAAAAACCTGAAGTTCGTTTATTTCCCAGCTTACAAGAAGAGATAGGCTTTACCTGCCGCTGTCTGCAAGTTTGGTTTCAAAAGGGTGTGCCTTGGTCAGATATGGCAGTGATTTACAACCAACACTGGCAAGGTGAGCGCATTGCCCAAGCCATGAGAAAACATCACATTCCTTGTACGCTACTCAACACTAGCAACAACAAAAAGGCATATGATAGCAACATGCCGCAAGTCACCCTACTCACGATTCACAGCAGTAAAGGGCTGGAGTTTCCACGTGTCATTTTGTTTGGTATTGGGCAGCTCAAAGATCAGGCTGAACAAGAGCAAGAGGGCGCAAGCTTGTTGTATGTTGGCATGACCAGGGCGCAAGAGTGTTTGTTGGTGAGCGCATCTTCAACAAATAAGTTTACCCATAAACTACAAGAACTTACAGTTAATCCATGATCAACCCAACCCTTTTTTATCGCCGTTTCAGCGTTACCTTACATGGATGAATCGCTAATAATGTAGCTCAGGATTTCAGCTACCTGCTCTGGGCTGGTTGCCCAAGCATAAGCTGCCGCATCCACCTCTTTCAGGGGGTGAATAATATCTTCGCTGTGCAACGTAATATAAGGCTTGCCCTTGGCGGCGCAATAACCAGCATCAAAAGCCGCATTCCATTGTTTATATTGATCACCGAACCGTATAATCGCGATATCGCATTTTTCAATTAAAGATCGCGTTCGTATCGCGTTCACCTTTGCTGATTTATGGTCACGCCAAAAACTCTTGTCCTCATTACCTAGCAAATCTCCAGCGGCATCACTTGCTTCATGGTTGGTTACAGCAGATGAAAAAGTAAACTCATCCCTAGCACAACCATCCATGATCTTTTGCCTCCAGTCGGTATGTATTTCGCCAGATAAATATATATTAAGATTCATATTTCATTTCCTTGTTGAGTGATTTTTTAATGAAGCATACAGTAAATTTGACTGCGTAAATCAGGGTTATTTCCAAGATTTTTTAGGGCATCATAGCATCATCAAGATTATCCATCAGGGCAAAGTACCAGCCGAGGCCTTTAACAGCAAATATATTAACCATGCTGCCACCAAAACTTCCAAACCCTTACGTTGCCATTCTAAATAACCCAATATCAAGTTATGAAAGCCTAGTACATCAACCAGTTAAATAAGTCTATATATTACAACATAAATAAGTTATAATATTGAGTATATTATTCACTTTATGGAGAGTGTATTTCAATGGGAAAACGTATTTATGTAGTTCGTTTAAGCGAGCAAGAACGAACTGATCTTCAAAGGCTGGTAAAAACTGGCAAGGTTGCGGCCTTCAAACGCCAACGTGCCCAGATATTGTTGAATATTGATCGTGGTGGGCATGGGCCATCACTTTTGAATACAGACGTGGCGCGGATGCTTGAGATCAGCATAAAGACAGTGGGACGCGCCTGTAAGCGGTTGGTTGAGCAAGGCTTACCGCAAGCTTTGGAGCGTCGGCCAGGTCAATCACGACCTCGCAAAATGGATGGAGAAAAAGAAGCTCATCTGATAGCCATAAGCTGTAGAGATTCTCCTGCGGGCAGTAAACGTTGGACCTTAAGGTTACTTGCTTCACGCTTTATTGAACTGGGTCATGTTGAGAGCATTAGCCCTGAAACGGTTCGTCAGGTTTTAAAAAAATGCCATAAAACCCTGGCAACGTAAAGAATGGTGCATACCGCCCAAGCAGAACTCCGCTTTTGTCTGTGCGATGGAAGATGTCCTTGCGCTTTACAAGCAGCCTTATGATGAAAAGCACCCTGTTGTTTGCATGGATGAAAGCAGCAAGCAGCATCTGCGTGAAACACGCCAAAAGTTACCCATGGAGCCGGGCAAGCCGGAGCGCTACGACACGGAATATGAGCGCAATGGCACGAGTAACCTTTTCATATTTTTCGAGCCATTACGTGGCTGGAGGCGCATTGATGTCACAGCAAGGCGAACAGCAGAAGATTGGGCTTTGCAAATCAAAAAACTGGTCGATGAGGACTATCCTGATGCAAAGAAAATTCGTTTGGTGATGGATAATCTCAATACGCATGTCGGGGCATCTCTATACAAAGCGTTTGAACCCAAAGAAGCACGCCGTCTGCTTGATAAACTGGAGTTTCATTATACACCCAAACATGGAAGCTGGCTTAACATGGCTGAGATTGAATTCAGCTTGTTATCCCGGCAATGCATGAATGACCGAATGAATGACAGAGATTATTTAACACAGGAAGTGACAGCATGGGTCAACAACAGAAACTCAATCAAAAGTGAAATGAAGTGGCGCTTTGCAACCGAGGACGCACGCATTAAACTCAAGCACCTTTACCCGACACTTTGAACTGGTTGGTGTACTAGCGGCATTTCACTCTGTTGAAGTCAGGCAAGTATTTTACTGATTTCCTCAATATGCTTATAGTAGCCTGAAGTTACAGGTTATCCGTACTTGCCAAAGGAGACTTTGATTTGTTTATCGCTTTGATAATCTGCAGGGAGATACTTCAACTTTCGCAGAAAGGTGGCCCCAATGGGTTACCGGAGGCGCATTAAAGAGCAGGTTGATTTTCATCACGTTGTCAAACCAGAGCGGGTTAAAAAGAGCCAAACTTAAAGTATGAATGCCACAGACCAGATATTAAGCACGTGTGGGCGTGAGAATGGATAATGAGTTATAAAATTGTTTATTATGCATCAATATCCCTTGATTTTAGAGTTATAAAAGCTCATTGTATGACTCATGATTTGGAATTGGCAACATAAAAAATGGCCTGAATTTAGTTATGATGCTGACCAGCTGAAAGGGATGGATGATTTATTTCTGCTTGAAGCAGGTAAATTACTGGGTGCTTTTTCTCACTTTGATGAACATGATAAGATTGAACTCACCATTGAATTGATCAGCCATGAAGCGTTAAAGAGCTCTGAGATTGAAGGTGAGATGTTGAGTCGTGATAGCTTGCAATCATCTATTCGTAGGCATTTTGGCTTGACCTCAGATAAACAGCGAATCCCTCCTGCTGAGCAGGGCATGGCAGAGATGATGCTCGACTTGTACCACTGTTTTGCTCAACCGCTCAGCCACGAAAGCATATTTAGCTGGCATGAGAAGCTGATGATGGGTCGTAGAGACTTGCATGATGTTGGTTGTTATCGTACTGGGGAAGAGCCCATGCAGGTTGTATCTGGCTCAATATATAATCCCAAAGTACATTTTGAAGCCCCTCCATCATCGCGGCTATCGGATGAGATGACGGCATTTGTAGCTTGGTTCAATCGCACAGCCCCCAACGGCCCTGACCCTTTGCCAGCATTAATTCGAG
>JAUZQU010000017.1 GCA_030950835.1 Mariprofundaceae bacterium
GGTGGAGACTGGAATACCATCAAATGCAGCGCGTATATGGGTTGCCACCGAAGTTAGATCTACTTTAGCATAAGCTGCCAACGTCCTGTCTACCACAATATGGATTTCAGGAACCCCTTCTTGCAGCCCACTTTCTATCGAATGTATACCATCTATAGTCTCTAAAAAGGCGATGAGATTACGCCCACTTTGCTCACGATGTTCGTCCGTGCCCGTGATTTCAACTTGCAATGCCCTGCCCGTTGGCGGCCCGCCTTTTAACATCACAAAGTTCACCTCCACATCAGGAAACTTACCCTCAAAACCCGCCTTCACATCATCCAATACCGTATAAGCAGACACCTCGCGCGTGGAAAATGAGGTCAAAACCACCCGCAAATAACCAAACCTGTCACCAATTTGTTTTAATGCTTCTTGTTTATTGGCACTATTATCCCCTGCCACTGTAACTGTAGTTTCCAACAATTCAGGGTCTACCAACTGACGCACCTCTTGGCTCATCAACAGTAAAACATCCCGCGTTTCTTCCAAGGTTGAGCCTACAGGTGTTGCCACCTGCAAGTAAAACTGATCTTCTGCACCTGAAGGGAACAGTTTAAACTTGACCGCCCCTGAACCTGCCAACATCACTGCCCCAACTAAAGCAGCGCAAGTCAAAGCAATGGTGAGGTAACGCAATTTAAGGGCAAGACGAAGAACTTTTTCATACATCTCTGTAAGCCATATCAATATTTTGCGCTCTTTAGGGTGTTTATCAGCACGGGCAGCGTCCGCAATATGATTGGGCAAAATGAAAATGGCTTCTACCCACGAAAAAATAAGCAGAATCACCACCACCACTGGAATGGAATACACAAATTTACCAATGATACCATCCATGAACATCATCGGTGCAAAAGCAACAATGGTGGTTAATACCGTTGCAGTCACCGCGCCGAGCAGCTCATGTGTGCCCTTAATCGCTGCTTCTTGCGGACTTAAACCTTGCTCCATATGCCATGTAGCATTTTCACCTATAATAATAGCATCATCGACCATCAAACCCAAAACAATGATAAAACCAAACATGGTCAACAGGTTCAACGTTGTACCCATCAAAAACAATACCAACAGACCTGAAAAGAAGATAATCGGCAAGCCCCACGCCGTCGTCAAGGCAACTGCAGGACGCAAGAATAAAAATAACGTCAACAATACCAACATCAAACCAATCGCCCCATTGCTGGTTAATACATTCAGACGAACCTTGGTATTGATAGAAAAATCTTGGTAAGCATGCACATCAATCGAATCATCATAACGTTCGGCAATCGTAGGTAAATAAGCGCGGATTTTATCTACCACGGTAATAATATCGGCATCCGCCTTTTTGATGACCGTGAAATTCATCGCCGATTCACCCATAGCATTGACAAAACGACGTGGTTTTTCCAAGGTTTGTGTCACATCTGCCACATCAGATAAATACAAGGCTTGCCCATGTTCATTGGCGCGTAAAACTAAAGTCGCGGCATCTTTTGCCGAAGTAAACTCCCCATTCACCCGAATCGTCTTGATTCCTGATGTCGTTTTAAGCTGTCCTCCAGGTGCATTGACGTTCCAGCGCTGGACTAATGTGATCACTTCTTCGGTAGAAACATGGTGTAAACGCATCTTTTCAGGGTTCAACGTAATCCGAATTTCTTCCTTTCTATCCCCTAGCACATTGATTTTAGACACGCCTGCAATCGTCAATAAATCATCTTCAACTTGGTTGGCAATATGTTTAAGTGCTAAATCTGGAATCGGCGCAGATAATGAGAACGAAATCACTGGTGTTTGCTCCGATTTGATTTCAATCACCATAGGGTCGCGTGGTAAGTCTTCAGGCAAAACAGCACGGTTCACAGCCTGTTCCACATCGGACATGAAACGCGATCTATCATCATAATTCGGGTCGACCTGCAATACAATTTCCATCGCACCAGCATAGGAAGTAGAAGTGATTTTCTTCACCCCATCAATGCCTTTCAACTCCCGCTCAATAGGCATGGCGACCAGCTGCTCCAGCTCTTGTGGTGAAGCCCCAGGATAAGCGGCGCTTACCACCACCAAATCAAAGTTTACACTTGGAAAAGCCTCGCGCTGGATATGCATAGCCGCATAAATACCACCGAGCAATAACATGCCCGACACTAAATTTACCAATAATCCACGCCGTACAAAAAAAGCGATTAAAGTCTTCATAACGCACTCCCCAACATACCAATTTTAGTCCACAGCTCCCCTTTCACCAAAGCCAATTGATAAGACGACTGCAATAATGCCACCTTTTCCATTGCCCAACGCAACTCCGCAGCCCGCAACTCCCCTTCAAATTGGGTCATGGTCGCTGTATTGGAGCGACCTTCACGATAACGCCGCATTTCTGCCTTAAATTTAGCTTTTTCGGCGCGAACTTGTGCTTTTGAAGCTTTTAATGTTGCCTGACTACTGCGCAGCAAGGCATAGATGTTCAGCAAGTCAGTTTTGATGTTTTCGGCATACTTTCTGCGCTCAATATTGATGTTTTCCATCGCTAACACACTTTTCTGAATCGCCACTCGGCTAGCCGTATGGCGAGATGTATCACTAAACTCCAACCTCAGCCCAATATACCGATCAGCCAAACTAAAACCTTGCCCCAAAGCAGCACCAGCATCCCCATCCAACGCCCGACTGCCCACTTGCCCTACAATATCCAGCTGTTGTAAGTCTGCTTGCTGGGCATACGTTAAACGTGTTTCAGCAGCAGCATATTGTGCTTGTAACATAGCAAATACAGGACGCTGCTTTTGCGCTTGCACAAAAGCGGACTCCACATCTTCAAGGGCAAAACCAATCGGGGTTAAAGCAAGCTCAAAGGCGTTATCTTCAGCCTGAAACATAAAACGGTTCAATGCCGTTTGTCCGCGTTGCACAGCACCCAAAGCCTGCACATGCTGCAAACTCCGTGTTGCCAACAAAGCATCCGCTTGCAGCCTATCTGCCTTTTCAATCAAACCCAATTGTTCGCGTTTGCGCTGATAAGATAACAGCTTTTTTGCCCTGACCATAGCATCATCTGCAAGTGATAAAGATAAATCATGCAACACATATTGGAAATACAAAGCTAGCCCTTGGCTTGCCAATTGTTCTTTAAGCATGGAAATACGCCAAATAGCCGCTGTTTTTTCATGTTTTGCCGCACCTTTTTGGCTCGTATAACCCGCATTGCCCGCCCCTTGCCACAAAGGATAACGATAAATCAAATCAATTTGATGTTGGTAAATAGGGTTGATGCTGCTTTGAAATGCAGGCGACACACTGCTTGGATAACTTAATTCAGCACGATTATAGTTCAGCTTTGCAGTCAAGGTGCTGCCATTGACTAAAGGTTGCACCCATTGCCCAGAGGCAAAACCAAGGCTACTTCCCGTGGCGGCAAAAGGGCTAGTGGTGGGTGCTAATTCATCACTCCAACCCAAACTGGCGTTGAACCTTGCATCTAATAATGCTTCTGCCTGATCGGCATCAAGTTGACGCATATCCACTTGTAATGTCAGGCTATTCAGTGCTGCTGTTCCCAGGAAATGGCTGTGCAACACTTGGGAAAACTGCAAAGGAGCAGCCCAAACCGCAATATTGCAACATAATATAGACAGTATGAGTGCAAAAAATCGTAATGTTTTCAAAAGTTAACCACCTTACTTAGCTCTAAGTTAAGCACACTATGCACGCATGATACAACTTTGAAACATTAAAATATTGGTGGCTATGAGAAGTATCGAGAACCCAGCCCATTCTACCTTGAGAAAAGGCTGCTATGCAAAAGAATAACAGCCTTACGAGATTTATGGCTCTTTTGTCTACCCACTTAGGATTGATAAGAGCCAAATAGTTTGACCGTTTAACAACCTTCCTCATTCTCGAATTTTTTCTGCCCACGCTACTTCAACCAAAGGCATCTCCTTTTTTGTTTATCCTAGCACTAATGGAAATGGTGCTCTAATAATGAGGTGATTGTCAGCTTTTGCATTTATATGTTGCATTAATGCCTTTGATGCATTATAGTTATAGTTCACATCATGAAAAAGACACTAAATCAATTGGCGCATGTTTCTGCTGGGTATTCGTTTAGAGGAAAAATCGCTAATGAATCCGATGGCGTGGCAAGCGTCATACAAATGAGAGATATATCAAAAGATGGGATCATTCACTGGGAAACCGTAGTTAAGACCAATGCACCTTTAAACAAACTTAATGACAGTTCGGAGGTGTGGCTCAAGGGTGGGGATAT
>JAUZQU010000170.1 GCA_030950835.1 Mariprofundaceae bacterium
CGGGCAAGAAGGTGCAGCGTGATGCCGCATCGGATTTGGGTGGAACCATGCGTTTGGGGGGTTATGCATGTAAAGTGCTTGAAGATAGTCATGCAGGTAAAGCGTATGCTACAAGCGAAATTCGTGAGCGGCATCGGCATAGGTATGAGTTTAATAATGTGTACCGCAAGCAGCTTGAAGAGGCTGGGTTGATCGTTTCAGGAACAATGCCTGATGACTCATTGGTGGAGATAGTGGAAGTGCCGAATCATCCGTGGTTTGTGGCTTGTCAATTTCATCCTGAGTTTTTATCGCGTCCTTACGCACCACATCCATTGTTTGCAGCTTTTGTCCATGCCGCCAAACAACAAGCGGAGCAAACATGAACCCACATCATATCCAAGTTGCAGATTTCAAGATTGGCAATGATTTACCCTTTGTCTTGTTTGCAGGGCCTTGTGTGATTGAAGGCGAAGATTTCACCTTAAAAGTTGCAACACAGATTCGGGATATTGCGGCGAAAGTGGGTGTGCCTTTTGTCTTTAAATCCAGCTTTGATAAAGCCAATCGCACCAGTGTGGATGGTTTTCGTGGGCCTGGATTAGAAGAAGGATTGCGTATTTTACAGCGGGTGAAAGATGAAGTGGGTGTACCCATTATTACGGATGTACACACGCCAGAACAAGCCAAACCTGTGGCAGAAGTGGCCGATATTTTGCAAACACCTGCGTTTTTATGCAGGCAAACTGATTTTATTGTTGAAGTTGCCAAGGCTGGTAAACCTGTCAACGTGAAAAAAGGGCAGTTTTTAGCGCCTTGGGACATGCCGCATGTGTTGGACAAGGCAAAATCTTCGGGAAATGCAGATATTATGCTGTGTGACCGAGGCACAAGCTTTGGTTACAATAATCTGGTATCGGATTTTCGCTCTTTGATGGTGATGGCTGAAACAGGTGCGCCCGTGGTATTTGATGCTACCCATTCGGTGCAACAACCCGGTGGATTGGGTGGTGCAACAGGTGGTAATCGTGAGTATGTACCAGGTTTGTCACGCGCTGCGGTGGCGATTGGTGTGGCGGCATTGTTCATGGAAGTGCATCCTGATCCAGACAATGCCAAATCAGATGGTCCAAACTCTGTGTATTTAAGTGATTTGGAAGCATTGTTGATGACTTTGAAACGTATGGATGAAGTCGTCAAAAATTATTAATCATGTTTGGCACCTCAAGCTTGGAGATGGTAACTTTTCTCTGTGCCTTTGTGTCTTCGTGGTGAAAGAAATTGAAAAATAAAAGAAGATGTCAGCAATGGGGCTGATTAGGAGTAAGAAGTGAGTGAAATTGTAAGTGTACACGGTAGAGAAATTTTTGATTCGCGCGGCAATCCAACTGTAGAAGTTGATGTGCGTTTGGCATCAGGTGCGTTTGGTCGTGCGGCAGTGCCAAGTGGAGCATCGACTGGTCAACGTGAAGCAGTTGAGTTGCGTGATGGTGGTGCGCGTTTGGGCGGCAAAGGTGTGCGCAAGGCAGTTGGTTTTGTGAATGGCGAAATTGCCAAAGCATCAGCAGGTCTTGATGCTGCTGATCAACGTGGTTTGGATCATGCTTTGATTGCTTTGGATGGTACACCCAACAAAGGACGTTTAGGGGCAAATGCAATTTTAGGCGTGTCTATGGCAGTTGCCAAGGCGCAAGCTGTAGAAGATGAAGTATCTTTGTTTCAATATCTTGGTGGTGAAGACGCAGTATTGATGCCAGTGCCTTGCATGAATGTGATCAATGGTGGTTCGCATGCGGATAACAGCATTGATTTCCAAGAATATATGATTGCTCCAGCAGGTGCTTCGTCGTTTTCAGAAGCCATGGATATGGGTGCAGAAGTGTTTCACGCCCTTAAATCAGTGTTGCAAAAATCTGGACATGTGACTGCGGTAGGCGATGAAGGTGGTTTTGCACCTAACCTTGGCTCCAATGAAGAGGGTATTACAGTTATCCTTGAAGCGATTGAAAAAGTCGGGCTAAAAGCGGGTTCTGACATTGTTTTGGCGACGGATATGGCGGCATCGGAATTTTATAAAGATGGCGCGTATGTGTTGGATGGTGAAGGTGGACGCAAGCTTGATGCTGAAGGCATGGTTGATTTTATTGAGAAGCTTTGCGACCAATATCCTATTGTTTCGGTTGAAGATGGACTAGACGAAAACGATTGGGAAGGTTGGAAGCTGTTGACTGAGCGTATCGGTGCGAAAGTACAGCTTGTTGGTGATGATTTGTTCGTGACCAACCCTGAAATCTTGCAGCAAGGTATTGATAAAGATATTGCCAATGCATTGTTGGTTAAAGTGAATCAAATCGGCACTTTAACTGAAACGATTGCTGCGGTTACTATGGCTCATGATGCAGGTTACCGTTGCATGATGTCGCATCGTTCTGGTGAGACTGAAGATACCACGATTGCTGATTTGGCAGTGGCTTTGCACTGTGGACAAATTAAAACTGGCTCTGCTTCACGCTCGGATAGAATGGCGAAATACAACCAGTTACTGCGTATTGAAGAAGAGTTGGGTAGCCGTGCAACATATGCAGGTTTAGCTGCTTTTTCACGCACTTAATTTAGGACAAGTCTATCATGAAAGTGGTGCGTGATTGGCTTGTTTTTAGCATTGGTTTGATCATGGTGGTACTCATGCTTTGGGATTTAACGTTCTCCGAGCATGGGTATTTTGTGTTTAAACAGGAAAAAGAACAACAAGCTCAGTTGATGGTAGAAATTGAGGCATTAAAGCTGAAAAAAGCACATTTAAATGCTGAAATCATTCGTTTACGGGATGACCCACGAGCCTTGGAAGAAGTGATTCATAGGGAGCTTGGTTATGTTTATCCCGATGAATATATGTTGATTATGCCAAAGAATATGCAAAAAAATCATGGTGAAAACAGGAGTGAAGATGAGTAATGTGGTGACGCGTTTCGCACCATCCCCAACAGGGTTGATGCACCTTGGCAATGTGCGTACTGCCATGCTGAATTGGATGTTTGCCCGCAAAATGGGTGGAAAATTCTTACTTCGCTTTGAAGACACTGATCAAAGCCGCTCTGAACAACAATTTATTGATGCACTTAAAGAAGATATGTTGTGGTTGGGCTTGCAATGGGATGATGAGCCTTTGTTCCAATCAGCGCATGCCGAACAGCATCAAAAAGCTTTGGATAAATTAGCCGAAAACAACCTTGCTTACCCTTGTTTTTGCAGCGAAAGCCAATTGAATTTAGATAGAAAACTGGCTACTTCGCGTGGTCTTCCGCCGCGTTATAGTGCGCGTTGCCGCCACCTTGATGTTGCAGAAAGAGAAGCCAAATTGGCTGCTGGTGAAGCGCATACTTGGCGTTTGGCAGTGCATGCCGCTGAAGGCGAAGTAATTGTACCTGATTTATTGCGCGACAATGTTCACTTTTTACGCAAAGATTTGGATGACCCAGTAGTCGTGCGCTCGGATGGTACATTCACCTTCCTCTTGCCCAATTCGATTGATGATGCGGTGGATGGCATCAGCCATGTATTGCGTGGTGATGACCATCTGACCAACTCGGCTTATCAAGTCTGGATGCTTGAATCTTTGGGGTATACTGCTCCTGTTTGCTTGCATCATGGTTTATTATTGGGCGAAGATGGCGCAAAATTATCCAAGCGCACAGGCAGCCACAGTGTCGCAGATTTAAGGGCAGCAGGTTTGTTTCCAGATGCCTTGCAACAAGCTATGGTACGTTTGGGTCATCCCAATATGCCTGATGATGCGCTGACTTTAGAAGCGT
>JAUZQU010000171.1 GCA_030950835.1 Mariprofundaceae bacterium
GGTATTGGAGCGTGGTGAATTTATCCTTGCTCTGGGTATGCAGCAGGATGCAAAAAAACTGGAAATGCCACAAGCAGCTGTCATTCGTGTTGCTTTGGATGAGTTGGCTTGTTTGGAAGTGGGCATTCGCTATTTAGAGCAACATGACCGTATGCATAACCAAGAAGTTGTTCTGCGTTATATGAAAACAGGCTTTTTCAAGCTTTCATAGCAATATTTCAACAAGACCTATCAATTTCTTCTTCTTGTCCGCTGGAAGTTGGTCTAGGAGCAGCACCAGTTCAGCAATGTCGTCATCTTGAATATAGAAGTAATGTACGGGGACTTTGAGTATTTTAGCAAAGGTGACTGTCAAAGCGTACGTCGGAGTATGGGTTACCTTTTCATACTGATTGATGCGAGGTCCGGCACTAAACTCATCGATGCCTGCTGCAATTCCCAGACGTTTTTGCGACAAGTCTGCCGCCAAGCGCGCAGTTTTGAGGCGTTTGGGCAAGGGGGACAATTTTTCATCTGAAACCATGGTAAGGAACACTTATCATTACATAAGGTTCCGATACTAAGGAATACTTACCTATATCCTAACTATATTCATCAACAGTGACCAATTCAGGTAAATGGATGGTGTTTTCCGCCTGCTTACAATGGGTTCTGCCAGATAGCCACCAAAATATTGGTGATATATGGGTTTATATCATGATGGGTTACTTACTTTTTGTTGTCTATAGTTAAGTAATCCTTATGATGTTGCGTATAATCATGGTGATTACATGCTGAATGTACGTCTCATTCATGCTTTTTAGTGTGTATTCAACCGTAATTTAAACATTCAATACCCTGGGAGGGTCATCATGAAAACAATTCTAAGTGGCGTAATACTTACTTTACTGCTTAGTTCACTGAGCGCTTGTATGCCGCGCGTTAGTGAAGAGGATAGAGCTTTACAGCGCCAAGCCATCAAAGCTTATATGGAAAGGCAGCAGCAAGCCAAGGTCAATTTAATGGCACAACAAGCACCAATACAGCCAGCAACCCTAGCCGCGCCAGCCGTGCCTGCTGCAAGTGAAAGCAGCATCCAAGCGCAAATCGACCAAATCCCTCAACTTGCACAGGGTGTAGGTGTGTTGTTCACGAAAAATGATGATGGCTTTACTGTCAATGGTGAGCGTTATATTGATTTTGAAGGAGAAATCACAACTTATGCCTTTGATGGCCTGACAGGAAATGTAACGTATTTGGCGAAAGTGCAAGATAACGCATATATCATCAAGTTTATGCGTGCTTCAGTCGACGCGGAACCTATACGCATCGGTACTGCAAATTACAGTAGAAACATGTGGAATGTGACCACGGTAACAGGAAAAAGGTTATCAGGTTCTACATTGATGATGACATCCAAAGGTTTTGTAGTGAAGCGTAAAGGCACAGGTTTCCTCTACCAACCAGGGCAAAGCATCAAAAGCATTGCCTCACCCAAAGGTTATCGTATTGCCAAGTATCAAACTGGTGACATTGCCAGCACAGGTCATATTTTACTGGAGAAACTGCCTGAAAAGGAAAGTTCATTTGGTAGCTTTTTTGCTGCAACCAAGGGTTTAGGCAGTATCTTTGGCGGTGAAGGCAACCAAGACTACGCTTTATTCAACATCCAAAGTAAAAAGTTAATCCCATTGTTTATTGGCTTAGAAAAGGCCAATAAATTTGGTAAAGATAACCGTTATTTGTATTACAATGGTGGACTTAAAAACCCCAATAGCGGGCATTATTTTTGGCGTGTAGAATGGTTCAAGGTTGAGTCGGGTGTATATGTGACTTATGTGGTCAATGGCATCAAAGAGGCCAAGGTGATTCATCTGGATACGGGCTTAGAAAAAACCATTTTTGAACGTATGTTGGGTATCAGTTCAGTGAACGCGTATATCCAGAAAAATGGTAAAATCAAAGTGGTGGCAGACATGGGATTCTCTATGGAATCGATTGATGATTTGGAAGCCTTTATGAGCAAACCTTTAGAAATTAAAGACTAATAGGCTGTTTTGAATGCGATATAGCCCTGATGAGGTGGTAGCATCTTATCAGGGCGTATGCCGAGCACACATGAGGAAGGGTAAAGCTGATGGAGATGAAAGTTAAGCCTTCAAAGGCAAGCCCTAAAAGTAGGCGTGTGAGCGACATAGAATTTGTAGTCGTGCGCTCAAAGCACATTGCTCACCGTATGGTACAAGAGCTTGGTGGCGATCAGTATGCAACCTTCCATGAAAGAGTGTCTAGCCTCGCTTATCTTTTCTCTGAAAATCATGTCAAAGCACTTCATTATGTTGGTCGCGTTCGCAATACGCTGGTGCATCAAGTCGATGTAGATCGGCTAAACGATAGACGAAGGTTCGCCGACACTTGCGAATTGATTGATGAAGCCATTGATCAAGCCAAAATTCAGCTTGCAAACAGAGCCGCTGAAAGTGTAGAAACCAAGACTGAAAACCAATGTTTTATTGCTACAGCGGTATATGGATCTTACAATGCCCCTGAAGTCATCATATTGCGTCAAATGCGCAACCAATATATGCAACCCTACTGGTTAGGCAGAGTATTGATTCGCTGTTATTATGCCACCTCACCACCTATTGCAAATTTCATCAAAGCGTCACCAAGGTCCATATCAGCAGCAGTCAAAATACCGCTAGACTGGCTTGTAAAAAAGCTGCGAAGTTAGGCTTTACAGATACTTGGCTATGTAAGTGTGCGAGTATAGGAGACATCAGCAATCATAAGGAGGTCTATATGCCAACGCCAAATGATGACCCAAAGTTTACCAAGCATCCATTAACCACGCAGATCACGACGGCTGGTCCAGTGACGTGGTATGAATATTTACCTAGCAATCAAGAAGACTGCCTTGAGCAGTTGTCCGATTGTATTCAGCGCACTTGGAATGATAATACTATGACCATTTGCATGAAAGTCATCAATGCAGCCATCACCAAGCTCAACCTAGACATAGCGCAGCTACAAGCTGATTCACGCCATCAAACATGGGTGAATACTTACTGGCTTCTTTATACGCATGGGTTTATCGCAATTGGTTACAACACCGTCGAACCTGCTGGGCTAGTGATTTTTTCTAAACCATTAAAGCAGCTGTCTATGAAAAGTAGAAAGCTGTCTTAGCCATATTCATCACTCAATGTGCGCGACTTTACGCCTTGCGGCAGAA
>JAUZQU010000172.1 GCA_030950835.1 Mariprofundaceae bacterium
CCTGCACTGGGTGTTGGACTGTGCTTTTGATGAAGATTCCAACCGTACACGAAAAGGAAATAGCGCGGCAAATATGGCAGTTGTTCGGCATATTGCATTGAATCTAATCAAGGCCGATATATCATCCAAAATCGGCATTAAGAATCGAAGGCTTAAAGCTGGATGGGATAATGATTATTTGGAAAGGCTGCTGGTAGGAAAGTAGCAGTTTTTAATGCGATTGCCCTGGGTCAGGGTATTGGCTCTATTGCTTTACTTGATTATTTATTTAATATTACAGATGCTAAAACGATTACTATTAATGACATTAAGTTAATAGAACCATCAAAAATTGCGCTAGATCAAGCACAAGCTTATTTAAGTGATTGTTTTTCTGGTTTTAACTGTCAGTTGATAAATAAAGGAATAGAACAACTAGATAGTAATGATTTAGAAACCAATGAACAGTCTATAAAGTTTCATGTTTTTTCAAACATTTTAGATGTAAATACCTTTAACCTATCTAATCTTTTTGAAATTATTAACCAAACCCAAAACGGGCAGAACTATTTTATTTGCGTAAGTCCAGATTACTACTCTGGGAATTTACGTTTAGATGAGTTTATAAATTACTTTAAAAACAGTACAGATTGTTTGGTGATATCAGAAAGAAAAGGTGAAATTGACAACCCAAGTAATCCTAGCAAACCGTGGCAGGACTATGAAAAAGTCTTTAAAATTAATTATTAGGTTGCACAATGGATTTATTTAGCACAGCTGAGGAAAATATAAATAAATTACCATTTGATTTCCCAGAATCAGATGGTTATTTCTCTAGATGGGATGACAATCTAAATGGTTATGTAATTGATGTGCCTAATGGAAAATTATTTTATTCGGAAAATTATTTTTATAAAAAAATTAGTGATAGATGTGTTGAGTATTTCTTAGAAAATGACACAAACGACTGGAAGCAAGTTGACACATGGAGAGAATTTGAAAAAGAAGAGCTATTAAATATAAAGTTTAAAAATATTAATTGGCGACACGACAAGCTTAATATGTACGGTAAAATTGTTTATCTACCACGCTACTCTGCTTGGTATGGCGACAGCGATAAACCATACACTTACTCTGGATTAACACTACAACCTAACTATTGGAACAAAGGCTTACTTTATATAAAAAACGAGATAGAAAAAGTTGCTGCTGTTAAGTTTAATAGCGTTTTAATGAACTGGTATCGTGACGGTGAAGACTATTTAACTTGGCATACAGATGCAGAAAAAGAGTTAGGTAAAAACCCAGTAATAGGGTCTGTCAATTTTGGTGAAACACGTAGGTTTTTACTGCGCAGAAACGATGACAAAGCACAAAAAATCGAACTACCATTAAAACATGGAACGCTTCTTATAATGAGCGGTGAATTACAGCATTTTTGGCAACACTCCGTTCCTAAACAAAAAAAAGTAAAACACAATAGATTTAATTTAACATTTAGGGTTATCAATCCATAAACACACCATTCAAGGCTTAGCTTGTGGGTTTAGCTACAAAGTTGAGTGCCACACCATTGTTACACCAACGTTGCCCTGTGGGTTGTGGTCCATCATTAAAGATATGCCCCTGATGACCACCACAACGGGCGCAATGGTATTCAGTGCGTGGTAGAAACATTTTAAAATCACGTTTACTTGCCGTATTACCCTCGATGGCAACATAAAAGCTTGGCCAACCTGTGCCGCTATCAAACTTGGTTTCTGAATCAAACAACGGCAAAGCACAACCCGCACAAACATAGGTACCTTCGCTATAATTTTTGTTTAAATGGCTAGAAAATGCGCGCTCCGTACCTTCTTTTCTCAACACCTCAAATTGCGCAGGCGTGAGCAGCTCTTTCCATGTACTTTCATCTTTCTCAATCGTTTCTATCATCATTTTCTCTCCTGCTTGAGCAAGCATCTGCCGTGAAAAGGTCAGTAGCAAACCCGCCGAAACTAAGCTATTTAAAAATGTCCGTCTATTCATGTTGAGCTCCTAAATATTGGTCTCCCGACATTCCTGTTCCCCAAAGTTGTTCTAAGCGTTGGTCTCGACCACAACTGTAGCGATAAAACTTATAACGCAGTGGATTTTTGATGTAATAATCTTGATGGTAAGCTTCTGCTGCCCAAAAAGTAGTCGCAGCCGTAATTTCGCTTACAATCTTGCCTTGAAATGGTTGGTTTTTCTCTAAATGATGTTGCGAAGCCTCGGCAAGTTGCTGCTGTTGTGGATTATGATAAAAAATACCAGGGCGATATTGGCTGCCCACATCACAAAACTGACGATCTGCCTTGGTGGGGTCGATGTTCCGCCAATACACAGCCAACAACTGTTCATAACTGACCTTTTGCGGCTCAAATACCACTTGTACCGCCTCGGTATGCCCTGTTATGCCAGCAGAAACTTGACGATAAGTAGGTTTATCTTGTGTGCCACCAATATAACCTGAAGTCGTGGAAATCACCCCGTCTAACACATCAAAAGGATGCTCCATACACCAAAAACAACCACCTGCGAAGGTTGCTTTCTCCGTAGTAGGCATCGTTTCACTGCCTGCTTTTGCCAGCATAGGTTGTAATAATAACAAACATGTACTTAAATATAACCATTTCAGCATATTCACTCCTTTTTCTACCGTTTAGTCGTTGCCATAGTCAAAATCTTACAATCTTTTTCATTTCGGTCGTAAATCATATAGCCTTCGCTGTATTTCATGCGTTTAATCATAAGAGAGTGTAATCATGTTTGATACTTTAACCAACAAACTCGGCAATATCGCCAACAAACTTCGTGGTAATGTGCGTATTACCGAAGCAGATTTAGATGCCACCTTGCGTGAGATGCGCATGGCATTATTAGAAGCTGATGTGGCACTTGCCGTGGTTCGCCATTTGATGGACGTGATAAAAGAGCGTGCTTTGGGTGTGGATGTGGCAAAAAGCCTGCAACCTGGGCAAGTCATCATCAAAATCTTACATGATGAACTAAAAATGGTCTTGGGCGGGCAACGCCGTGATTTAGATACTTCCAATATTCCATCGGTCATTTTGCTTTGTGGCTTGCAAGGGGCAGGTAAAACCACCACGGCGGGCAAACTCGCGCGTTTGTTGTCTGCACAAGGTAAAAAAGTAGCTTTAACCAGCGTCGATGCCACACGACCTGCTGCGCGTGAACAGTTGCAACTGTTGGCTAAACAGGCGGATGTGCCTTATTTGCTGGGTGAAGGTGGATCACCTGAAAAGATGGCAGCCTCTGCCCTCAAACAAGCCCGACTGGGTGGGCATCATGTTTTAATCTTAGATACTGCGGGTCGTCAAGTCGTCGATGATACATTGATGGCTGAAATTGAAGCTGTGGGCAAGGCAGTAGGCGCAAGTGAGCGTTTGTTGGTGCTTGATGCCATGACAGGGCAAAGCGCACTAGAAATTGCGGACACCTTCCATAAGTCATTGCAACTGACTGGTTGTATCATGTCCAAAACCGATGCCGATATGCGTGGTGGTTCGGCATTGTCTGTAGCCTTTAGTACAGGGGTTCCTGTGCGTTATGTGGGTACGGGTGAAAAGTTAGATGCCTTTGAATTGTTTGACCCTGAACGTATGGCAGGGCGCATTTTAGGGCAAGGTGATGTGGTTGGTCTTGTGGAGAAAATGGAAGCTTCCATTGACCACGAACAAGCTGAAAAAGCCGTACAAAAAATGAAAAAAGGCAAGTTCGACTTGATGGACTTTGCTGATCAAATGGGACAAATGCAGAGCATGGGCGGCATTGGTGATATCATGAAGATGATGCCAGGCATGAATGTTCCCCAAGAGGCTTTGGGGCAATTTGATGATAAACCCATCAAACATATGCAAGCCATGGTCTACTCGATGACTGCCAAAGAACGTCAATATCCCAAGGTTATCAATGGTAGCCGCAAAAAACGGATTGCCTCTGGTTCGGGGACTTCAGTGCAAGAAATCAATAAAATGCTCAAACAATTCAGCCAAATGCAGAAAATGATGAAGAAAATGAAAGGTGGTAAGGGTAAACGTATGATGCAAGCAATGGCGGGCAAGATGGGTTTGCCTGCTGGTATGCCGGGAATGCCAAAAATGTAAACATGGGTTCGTCAGTCAGGCATGAGGAAGCAACACTTCAAGGGAAATAAGCATGGAACATAAGACCACAACAGCGCAAAAAATATATCCATTTGAATTTCACGGCAAAGGCGGTGAATTTTTCAAGATATGGATAGTCAACATCCTGCTTACCATCATCACCCTAGGCATTTATTCTGCATGGGCAAAGGTGCGCACCAATCGTTACTTCTACGGCAATACCACCTTAAATAATGCTTCTTTTGAATACCTTGCCAGCCCACTATCCATACTCAAAGGGCGCATCATTGCAGTTGTTTTATTCATTGTTTATACTTTTATTACTGAGCTTAACCCCATTGCAGGCATCGTTATTTTAGTTCTCTTTATGTTGGCAACACCTTATATCGTCGTGCGTGCTATTCGTTTTCAACATCGCATGACCGCATATAGAAATGTGCGCTTTGACTTTACTGCTGGTTTTGGCGAAGCGGCAATGGCATACATTGTATGGCCTCTGCTGAGCATGTTCACCTTGGGTTTGTTATACCCTTTTGTACATCAACGTTTCACCCAGCTTTACGTTTCCAACAGCTGTTATGGTGAAGCGACGTTTGTTAGCCAAGCCAGTGTAGGCGCTTTTTATAAGTTATACCTTATCTTATTCACCCTTATCATCAGCTTTTACGCCGTCATACTTATTGCCGCCATGACGATGGGCATAGGTTTATCCGACATCTCTGCTTTGAACATCGAAACACCTGGCATTGCAAGTTCTATCATCCTCATGTTCATAGCTGGCATAAGCATATTGTTTTATTTCTTCGCTATCGCCTTCATCAAAGCCCGCTTCACCAATTTAATCGTCAACAACACTGTCTTGGATGAGCGTTGTCACTTTGAATCCACCTTATCTGTGTCTGCTATACTCTGGCTTTTAAGCAGCAATGCTGTGCTGATTATCTGTACGCTAGGTTTAGCATATCCTTGGACGAAAGTGCGTTTAGCGCGTTATAGAGCAGAGCATAGCCAAATGATGTCGCACACTTCCTTGGATGACTTTATTGGGCAACGTGTAGGCAAAACCAACTCCTTAAGCGAAGAAATGGGTGAAATTTTTGATATTGATATAGGTTTGTAACCTTAATGTCGATTTCAGGTCATTATTATCCCGAAAATGTCTCCCAAGCTCAAGTTGCAAACATGGCTTATGAACAAGGTTATTGCATATTAAGTGTGCAAGGTGAAGTGGTCGCTAAATCCTTGGTCAATCAGCTGAACATCAGCGAACGTTTGGGTAATATGCTTAGGCAAGTGCGTTTTGAAAACGGTGCTTTGTTTGAAAGCAAAGCCAATGATGACATTGATGCCTTGTTAAAAGCCTATGGGCAACAGCGCACATCCAGTTGGCTGCATCGTTTGGAAAGTAAAAGCATCACTATCATACCTTTATTGCTTGTGGCGCTGTTCGTAGCATGGGCAAGTTATCAATGGGCGTTGCCCAAGCTCGTACATGTTGCAGCTTTTGCTTTACCCTCCTCACAACTGGGTATGATAGGTGAAGGTACGCTTGAATTACTCGATGAAAGTTTGCTCTCACCTTCCCAACTGGGTGCAAAGCAACAACAAACCATTCGTTTGCGTTTTCAAAAGCTGACCCAAGAAACTGGTTCAGGCTTTGATTATCAGCTTTATTTCAGACGTATGCCCGATAATGTGCCCAACGCCTTTGCTTTGCCCGATGGCTCCATCATATTGATGGATGGCTTGGTGGACATCAGCGACCACCCTTGGCAAGTCGATAGTGTGCTGTTGCACGAAATTGGTCATGTTGAACAACGGCATAGTCTGCAAATGATTTTACACGATACCTTCATCACCCTCATTGCTTCTGTGATGTTGGGCGAGGCGATTTCCACATCGGATAGTATTGCCGCTTTGCCTTTATTGTTGATGCAAAACCAATATTCACAACAATTTGAACAAGATTCCGATGATTTTGCCAGCCAATATATGCTCAAACACCACATTGATACCAAACACTTCGCGCACGCCCTACAAAATCTTGAAGCTGCTATGCGCGGTAATGACGAAGCAAACACAAGCAGCACAACAGAACAAAAAAACGAAGCTGCAAAAGAAGCTGAAACAGACATTTGGAGTTACTTCTCCAGCCACCCAAGCAACCAACAGCGCATACAACGTTTACTTGAACAAAGCAGCAGCAATCCCAGCCCAAGCCCTTAAAAATAGCCTCACCAAGCTAGACCTTTAAAAGCTTAAACTGGCAAAAACCGTGTTTCCCTTCTATGCTAGGGCTGTTCAAATCCAAGGATAGGAAGGGGAATAAAATGTCAGATAGTCAAGATGAGAACCACGCCGAGCGTAATATCAGTAAGATGACTGCCAACACCGTTGCTTTAATCTTGGCTGGAGGCAAGGGCAGCCGCTTAAAAGCATTAACCGAATGGCGCGCTAAACCTGCCGTTCCTTTTGGTGGAAAATTCAGAATCATTGATTTCCCTATGTCGAACTGCATCAACTCGGGCATTCGTAAAGTTTCAGTATTAACCCAATACAAATCACACTCCTTACAACGCCACTTACAACGCGGCTGGAGCTTCTTATCAGGGCAATTTGGTGAGTTTGTGGAAGTATTGTCTGCGCAACAACGTATGGGTAATGGTTGGTATGAGGGTACTGCGGATGCTATTTATCAAAACCTAGACATTTTGCGCACCTATGATCCCGAATATGTATTGATTCTAGCTGGTGACCACATTTATAAAATGGACTACGGCAAAATGATTGCTGCACATGTAGCAGCTGGCGCA
>JAUZQU010000173.1 GCA_030950835.1 Mariprofundaceae bacterium
TATTTCTTGCTCTACCTCAACCAAGTTGCGCCCTGCTGTTTTGGCAAGTTGCACTGCTTTGGCAAAATCTTCAGGCATAGCACGCACCAATACCACCTTACCAAAATCATGTAACAAACCAGCTACAAAAAAATCTACAGCATCAAAAGCTTGCCTATCCACCTCTTGGGCTAACTGTTGCGCCAGTTGGCGTGCTATGGATGCTGTGGCTAAAGCATGTAATAAAAAGGCAGACATATCCATACCTGCTTGGTTGGTTTTGGGCAACATACCAACCGTGGCAATGCTTAACGCCATGTTTTTGACTGTATTCACCCCTACATACACCACAGCATGGTTCATGGAAGTGATTTTGCGTGGTAAACTATAAAATGCAGAGTTGACCAACTTGAGCATTTTCGCAGTCATCACGGGGTCATGTTCAATGGCTTGCACTACATCTTTGGGCGCACAATTTACATCTGAAGTTAATTCCAGCACCCTATGCACACTCTGCGGAAAAGCGGGCATGGCATCCACCAAAGCTTCAAGTTTGTTTTGTAAGTCTGTTTCACTCAATTTTGCATCCGCTTCAACACCCATGCTTTGAGTATTGCAGAAAGCCATCTCATATGCAATATCGGCACTTTACTTGCTTATGCTTTGCCCATGACACATTCAAACACACAACGCCAAACCTCACTCGAAGTCTTGGGCATTATCGAAGACATGCCCACCCTGCCCGACAGATTTCTGCGTATTCAGGAAGTATTAGACAGCGACGAGTCTACCGCCCAAGATTTAGCCAACATCATTCAGACCGATCAAGCGACAGCCGCTACCTTGCTCAAATTCGCCAACTCACCTTATTATAACCCCCTAAACAAACCTGTAGGCAACCTCACCTATGCTATCTCCCGTTTAGGACGCAAAGAAACAGGGGACATTGCCTTGTCGATGGCATTGCTTTACGGCTTCGCCATTCCTGCTGGCATTCATCTCATTAGAAAGTTTTGGGCGCATGCATACGCTGTAGGTCAAATCGGGCGACATCTCGCCATCCATATGCCCAAGCAGGATCAACCTGACCCAGATACTATTTTCATGGCGGCTTTATTACATGATATCGGGCGTGTTATTTTGGGTATGCGCGTTGACATGGCATATTTTGAACATGCCTTTGCCAGTGCTGATGGGCAAATTTTGATTGATGCTGAATATCAGATGTACGGTCTTAATCATGCAGAAGCTGGAGAAATCACCCTGCGACAATGGGGCATGCACCCTGATATATGCCAGATTGTGGGCGAACATCACCAGCTTGAGAACACCACATCAGCCACCAAAATATGCATTCTTGCCGACAACTTCGCCCATGCACATTTAAAAGACATCAACAGCATTGAAGATGTACAAGCTAAAATTCAAGCAGGGCTATTCGAACAAATCACCCAAACCTTACGTCTATCGGGTGTGATTCCCAATAGCCAAGCATGACAAACATACCACCGATTCTTGGAGTCTTATATGTCTGATATTCTCATCGCAAGACAACCTGTTTTTAATCGTCAATACAAGCTGACTGCTTATGAATTGTTGTTTCGCAGCCACGGCAGTCAGCCGCATAGTGGTGAACACATGACTGCCCAAGTCATGGTCAGCGCACTGATGGATATTGGTTTGGAAAAGTTATCCGGTGGTCATCCCATCAATATCAATGCCACCGCCAGCTTTTTGCAAAGCGACCTTGATATGTTGTCCGCTTTACCTCCTGACATGATTGGCATTGAAATCTTAGAAAGCGTACCCGTCAACCAAGACACCATCGCTGCTTGCAAAAAGCTCAAAGATAAAGGCTTCACCATTTTACTCGATGATGTGGTCTATTCGCCCCACCTCCAACCATTGATAGAGTTAGCCGACATCATCAAGGTGGATTTGCCTCAAATCAGCAATTTAGCCGAAGAAGTGCGCAGTTTACGCCAATATCCAGCCCAGCTACTCGCCGAAAAGGTTGAAACCTTAGCCCAATATGAGCAAGTTAAACTATTGGACTTTGATTATGTGCAAGGTTACTTTTTTAGCAAACCTGAAATCATTGAAGGGCGCAAGTTGCCCGACTCCAAGCTCGCCATACTCAATGCCTTACGCCAAGTGATGACCGCAGAAGCAGTCGCCGACATTCACCATGTCATCAAACAAAATGTAACCTTATCTTACCGATTATTGAAGTATATCAACTCCGTTTCTTTTGGTATGAAAAGAAAGGTGGAATCCATCGAACAAGCTTTAAGTTTATTGGGTTTGAATAATATTCGTAAGTGGTTGTCTTTGCTTTCTTTGGCAACTTTGGGCGAGAGTAAATCTCCAGAACTGATGAAGATAGCCTTGATTCGGGGGCACTTTCTTGAAGCAATTGCCTTGCAACGTGGTGAAAAAGAAGTTGGGGATGATTTTTTACTTGGCATGTTTTCTGCGCTTGATTGCCTGCTTGATATGGACATGGAGTCTGCATTAGAAGGTTTATATTTGCCCACTGGAGTGCGTGAAGGTTTACTCAACCCTAAATCGGATATGGGCAAAAAGTTGGCTCTATGTATCGCCTTAGAACATGGCGACTGGCAACATGTTATGGACTGGAGTGAAGGCGGGAAAATGATGCGTATGCAACATATCACCAACGCTTATACCCAAGCCTTGGCATGGGCAGATGCGCAAGTCACCACCTTATAAACGGATCAGCAACAAGCATCATAGGGTCTGTAATGTATTGCCTCGGACTTGGGCAAAACCAACTAGACTTGCAAAAATAAATATCGCTTGAAGATTGGGTCACTATGTTAAGCTTCTCTGACCTTGATTGGACACTATTCTCCCTTGCTTTCATCTCCTCTACCTTAGTCCCAGGTGGTTCAGAAGCGTATTTACTTTATCAACTTCAAGCCGAAGGTAGCCATGTCTATGCACTGCTGATGATGGCAACTTTAGGCAATGTTTTGGGTAGTATCGTTACTTATAGCATGGGTAGAATGACCCAATATTGGGGTGATAGTTGGATACAACGGCGTTTTCGCATCAACCCTACACACATCATTAAGGCCGAAGCCCATTTTCAGCGTTATGGTCGATTCGCCCTACTTTTCGCTTGGTTGCCCATCATTGGCGATCCTTTATGTTTTGTCGCAGGTGTATTGCGTTATTCATGGTTCTGGTTTGTCGTTTTGGTCACACTGGGTAAACTCGCCCGTTATAGTCTGTTAGCATGGGTGTTTTTCTAATCCATCTAAACTCAACCCATCCAACTTAAGTCCGCCCGACCCAGACACCAATCACTGCTTAAAACTACGCCACAACAGCAATACCACTGCCACTGAAATACAAGCGTCTGCCACATTAAAGGCTGGCCAATGGTATGCCGAACCGTTCCAAACCACATACCAGTCTACAAAATCAACCACATAACCCAAAGTCATCCTGTCCCAAATATTACCCGCTGCCCCTACCAAAATAAGCATCAGCAACCACGAATCCATACCCGCTCGCTGCCGCTCTTTCCACCACCACACAAACACCACCAAAGCAATACCAAGCGTCACACCAAGCAACATATTGGTGCGCCAAGCATGATTCCAATCCGAAAATATGGAAAAAGCGACACCAAAGTTGTGGGCTTTCACCAAGTTGAAATAACCTTCTATGACCACCATATGAAAAAATGGATGTTGCAGTTCAATCCACCACTTACTCCACTGATCTGCTGCCAAAAGCAGTATAAATATAATGATTTGTTGTTTGCTTCGTTGATTCATACGCACCATTGCCACACCTTTTCCATCGTCTTATAAAAAGGAACTTCAACACCAAAACCTCCATCATTCAACACATTTTTACCCTGAACACAGCTTTATCATGCAGCGTAATCAGTATACACGTTGCCGCACCGCTTTTGCTTGTCTATGCTTAGGCTTTCAGAATTGTGATTATCTATCTTAGGAGCATCTATTCATGGCATTATTGATCAATGATGACTGCATCAACTGCGCCCTTTGTGAGCCTGAATGCCCCAACGATGCTATCTACGAAGGCACTGATATTTTTGAAATTAACCCTGATTTATGTACGGAATGTATTGGTCATTTTGATACCCCCCAATGTGTGAAAATCTGCCCTGTAGATTGTATCCCTAAAGACCCCAAACATGTAGAAAATGAAAATGAACTCCAAGCCAAATACCAACGTTTAACAGGG
>JAUZQU010000174.1 GCA_030950835.1 Mariprofundaceae bacterium
ATGCGTAGGTTGTGCTTCAAATTCAGAAATAGATAATTTTGGAAGCTTTTGGTCTAGGGTTCGCAGCTGCTGAATTGTTGGGCATGCAGCAAGCGATGGTCTATAAGCCATAAAAGCACGCTATTCCTCCCCATGCCTCAATACGTACTCTAAGGATAACTATGAAAAAGACGTTTACATTAACCCACCCCAAAACAAAATATGCCCGATTGATTGATGCGGTAAGAAATGAAGTAAAAAGGTATCTAAAACGCGAACGTGGGAAAAGCATCGCTGAAGGTTATGTTTGGAATTTTGCTTGCAAGTTTGGTCCAACTGCCGCACAAGCTAAGGTCATAAACGAAGCCGATTTAAGCAAAGCCATTACAGCCGCCGAGACAGAGCAATGCGAGTCCTTTTATATTGAGATTTTGGCAAAAAAATGCGCCAAAGCTGAGCAATCATATGTGAAACCTAACAAAGCCATGGCCGAACAGCATGAAGAAGCGGAGCCAGAAAAAACTGCTGATTCATAAATAATGAAGTCATCTTTTGTGATCAGACCGCCTAGCTTGCGCAATGAAATGGACTAAGTTTTCCTCAAGAGCATGGGCTTGCTGTGGCTGGTCAATGCTCTTTAAAACTTCGATCACACACTCTGCAGTACACAGCCCTGCTTCTTTTTGGTTGCGTCTAAGCGTATAAATCGAAGCAGCTTTAGGCTGCAGCTGGACTTTGTTTAAGCGATGCAAATATGGGCTATGATTATACATTTTTTGCGACTCTTGCCATGTGGCATCAAGTATGATGAAGCTATCAAAGCTTACACATTCCTCCACCCCAGCACTACCCTCACCAGGATAAACCAGTGCTACCGATTCATGTTTGAGCTTATGCAAAAGTTCAATATCTGGCAAAGTCCGACTCCAAACAAAGACCTTACAATTTCCCCCGAGCACTTCAGCTGCCAAGATCCCAGTATTGCTCTTGCGAGTAAGTTCTCGTTGGTGTGTTAACAGATAAATATTCACCATACAAAAGATTTCATGCTGCAGCGTAGGTTGGCTACAATGCTCTCAATCCGCGCTGTTTTAATCAGACCTAGGCTTGCTTGCTTGATAGTCAGCATTCCATTTAAAGGCTATTTTCCCATCTTTATTTGTTGCAGCAGTGGCAGCTTCTTTTTTCTCAGCTTTGGGTTGAATAGAGGGTCTGTCTGCAGACCACTTAAAATCGGTATTGGCACCTTTTTTAGCAGCAGTCTTAGTGTGCTTGGCAGGGCTAACTTTAGCAGCGCCTTGTTGATCACCTGCCATAGCCTTAGTTGCTGCTTTGAGCGGTGCATCGGGTCGGTACTTCATCTGTAAGCCATGCAGGAAATTACGCAAAATTTGGTCTTTACACTCACGGTACTGACGGTGATCAGACCTGCGAAAGAAGGCACTTAATTCATGTTTGCTGACAGTATATTTCACCAAACTAAGCAGCTGAATCATGGCATCATCTTTTAAGTTTAAAGCGATACGCAGCTTCCTTAAAATAATATTGTTGCTTAACCGCTGCTCAGGCTCCTGTTGTGAACCCTCTTTTTTACCCCGTTTATCATGGATAAAACCATTAAGAAAGGTTGCTAGCTGGGTGTCGTTGCAAAGCTTATAAGCAGGGTCGTCATCTTTTTTTAACCAGTCACTAACTTGCTCGCGGCTAACCGCTAAATCAGCCAAGGCAAAAAGAGCAATCATTTTGGAGTCATTGATATCAAAGGCATAACGTAGCCTGCGTAAAATGTCGTTGTTGGTCATGCTTGCTCCAGTATTCACACTTGCTGAGGTTTCAGCAGAGAAGATACTCAGTCGCCTGAGCTTAGTCTATCATGAAACATAGCATCAACTTTTCAATCGCTCACATAAGATGTAGTGATTCAGAGTACAAAGCAGCGGAGTTAAGTCGATTATTGTACTATCTATTGATCAGTATATATCGCTGCTTATCTCGCGTAAATCATCCGCCCAGCGGCTGAAATAGTGGCAGAATTTTCGCTATCAATCAATGAGAAGACCTTGCTGAACGATTATGGGAGGGGTTCGGTTTCTGCATGATTTTAATGTGATTCCCCTGAAGGGAAAGAGTAATGCTCTTGACATTAAGCCCAAGGTTTATACTGTTCCGCACCGTTCCATATTACTGGAACATGCTTTATGATTTAAAAGGTTGAAGCGAAAATATATATCGTCTTTTACCATCAGTTTTTGTTTGATGAACCAGTTGAATCAAACAATACCCTTTGTCATCTGGGTCGGGCCTCGCACGGAAAGTCTTGGTGAACCCCGTCAGGTCTGGAAAGAAGCAGCGGAAGCGAAGTACTTTCGCGTTGCGAATCAGTCCGATTCAGGTGGCATTTTTTCTCAAGTATACTTTGAAAAACTGACTATTCCCCACGATACCTAGCGTCACCCAAACATGCATTGCTCATCACTTTCGATTGGATTTGAAATCCAAGCATGACAGGCTGCGATGGACACTCGTATTCCCGCCTGACGACAACAGAACTATGCATCTTTGAATCAGACTGTTTTGAGTTATTATAGGGGTGATGCTTCTTCGCTGACTGTGAAACCTGTTAATTTATCCACACGTAAAATACGTTTTTTGAGTGCTAAAGCTTGTGCTTTGCTGGCGACAGGGCCTACCCATACGGCATAGATGCCACCTTTATCGACGACTTTGGCGCGTTTGTAATGTTGTTGCATCTTTTTATACATGATATTGGCAAGCGCTTTTTTCTGAAATGCACCGACTTGGATGTATAAATGCCCTTTACCAACAGTAATCTTGAGGGCTGAAGCCTTGGCTGGGGCTGGAGTGACTTTGCGCTTAGGCTGAACTGCAGTTTTCTGCGCTGGCGCTATGGCTTGTGTTATGTTTGTGGCATATGGATTGATGGAGGACGAGGGTATTTGTTGCTGTGCAGCGCTATAGCCATTCAAAATGTTGTTATAAGGCGAAACTGTGGCAATGACAGGTTGGCTGAAAGATGGTTTTTCGATGGTTGCCACTTCTGTGGGCATAGTTGGTGTTGCTGTTTCATGTTCAGCTGAGCTTGGGATAAACCAAATAATAGAAACAACCAAAATAATCAAACTGGCAAGTAAGGCGAGCATGCCAGCCAGTTTGATTTCAGTCGTATTTGCTGCGTATGTTTGCAACCATGGGGTACGCATTATACTTAGTCGAGTTTAAGGATTTCCCCAAGTTTTTCGCAGAATGTGTGGTAGCGGAATGGTTTTTGTAACACATTCAAGGTCAAATCTGGAAAGCGCTCAACTAAATCATCGGGGTAACCCGTGACAAACAGTACCCGCTCCAACAAACTAGGGTTGACATGAATTAAACTATTGTAAATTTCATCACCTGTGAGTTTCGGCAAACGAACATCCAGCAGGATAGCTTGGTATTGGTCACCATTCATACTTAACTCAAATAAACCTTGAACAGGGTCACTGATGGTTTTAATTTCACATTCAATACCTTTTTCACCAAGAAAACGATTGAGAAAAGCAGCAACAATACTTTGTACAGTATCCTCATCATCCACTGCTAAAACCTTAATTACTTGACTCATAGTGTTATAACCTTTTATGCCTATTTAGACTGCTGCAAAACAGCAATCATCTGATTTAAATGCTTTAATGCCTGATGGCATACTTCTGCAAGCCTTGGATTGTTGGATTCAACGGCTGAATCACGTTTATCTTCTAGCTTTTGCAAACGTTTTTGAAGCGAAGCCTCAAAATGGATGTTGGTACAAAAGTGTGGACACATGAGACATGCATCAAGCAAGTAACATGGTTCATCTTTCATGCAGAAGCCGGTATCATGAACTTGTAAATTAGAATTATCAAGCACACGCTGTTGTGTTTCCGTATTTTCAACATCAAGCTGCACGATTTGGCTTTGAAAGTTGATAAAAGGTGGTTTGAATACTGCAACACGCTGATGTTTGTTGCTCAACGACCACAAGCCGTTTTCATCTTGACGAATGCCCGGCCAGCGCCATAAAAACAACTCCACGACATAACGTGTTGTTTCATCGAGTTCACTTTGTTGATTCAACCAATCAGCGATAACTTTGGCAGCATGACCTATGGGTGTATGTTCATGGGCTTCAAAATCCATCTGATATAAATCAACATACAATCGAAGTACGGGTATACCATGTTCGGATTTATCTGAATTGCGGGTAAGTAAGGCGTTGACACTATCCATTTTGTCTGGGCTAAAGGGAATATCACAGGGGAAAGTGCCGAGAAATATATCAATTTTTTGGTCGTCTTTGCTGATGCGGAACAAATCACTTTCACTCATCTTTGCCTCCAAGACTGGGTTGAGCCTCTTGTTGTGCAGCTTGGTTCAACATGGTGCGCGGATTGATTTTCGCGCCTGCAAAATGTACACCCCAATGTAAGTGTGGCCCTGTAGAACGACCCGTACTGCCGACCTCGGCAAATACTTCGCCTGCTTGTAAGACTTGCCCTTTTTTGACCAAGCTACGTTTGAGGTGAGCATAGATGCTGGTGAGACCATTACCATGTCCGATAGCAATGAGGTTGCCATTTAAATACATATCTTCTACCAGCAGCACTTTTCCTGCCAAAGGTGCGAAGACTTTGGTGCCTGCTGCTGCTGCAATATCAATGCCTGAGTGGGGAGAGCGAGGTTTGTTGTTAATATAACGCTGGGCAGCAAATGGTGTGGAAATGATGCCTGCTACTGGCCAAGACATGGCTGGCCATGTATGCAAGGTGGGTGCGCTGGTTTTGTAGGCGGTTTTGATGGCTTGTTGGTCAGCGCGTAGGCGTTTTAGGTTTTCAGGGCTAAAGGATGACATGCTTTTTTTGACTTGGATGTGGGAAATGCGAAAATCACCTTGGTTGACCTGTATCTCATCATGCCAAGTTTGTTTGGACTGGCTGCTTGACCAAGTGATGGGGTATTTTCCGACTTTGGTATGCAGGTGTACCGCAATCCATGCTACTTGCTGCTCATCGTGTTTATAAATGGGCCATGACTTACCAAAGGCTTGGACTTTCATGCCCTCAGCTTGGGTAGGGGCAGGGATACGCAAAACATCACCTTGGGGGACTTCGTAGCTGCTGGCGAAAGCAGTGAGTTGTAAACAGCAGCATACACAGAGCGAGATGAGGTATTTCATGGTTGAGGCAGCTCCTTGGTTTGCACTTGTTGTACACTGACATCGGCAACACCATCATGAAAATGCAGTTGCAGCAAGTCGTTGCTGTGTAAACCTTGGCTAGAAGTGATGATTTGACCTTGGGTGTTGGTGGTCATGGCATAACCACGTTGCAAAATATGACTAGGGTTGAGGGCTTGTAGATGTTCATGCAGAGCCTGCCAGCGTTGTTGTTGCTGGTGTAAGCTTTGGTAGGACTGTTGTAATAAACGTTGTTGTACGGCAGCATAATACTGCTGTTGTTGCAGTTTGATATGGTTGGCATGATGCAACAAACGTTGATTCAAATGATAATAATGATGGGTTTGTTGGCGTAAACGTTGGTAGGGTTCAAGCTGTTGTAAACGCTGGTTGTGTTGTTTTAAAAGACGGCGTTGTTGTTGGATATATTGCCTATAATATTGCTGCAAGCGGGTATTACACCGCTCTAATGACCAGTATTTATCATCTTTGTAACGGGTGATGTGATGGGTTAAACGTTGTTGCAGCTGTTGTTCTTGTTGCTTTTGGCTTTGTAGCTGACGTTGCAAGAGCATAGACAATACATGCTTTTTGGGCAGTTGTTGACGCAGGGTTTCACGCGATGGGCAACATAATTCAGCGGCATTGGATGGGGTTGCAGCCCGACAATCCGCAGCTAAATCAGCTAGTGTGGTGTCAATTTCGTGCCCAATGCCTGAAATGACGGGTATAGGGCAGTCTACAATGGCTTTGACGATGTTTTCATCATTAAAACACCATAAATCTTCCATACTTCCGCCACCACGCACCAATAAAATCACATCAGGCATCGTTGTTTGTTGTTGTACACGCGAAAAGGCAGCCACAACTTCAGCTATAGCTTGTTCACCTTGCACCAAACATGGGAAAAGTGTGATGTGCAACCAAGCAGGACGACTGCTTAATACTTTTTTCACATCTTCAAGCGCCGCTGCAGTTGTTGAGGTGATGATGGCAATACGTTGGGGTAGTGTGGGGATGTTTAGCTTACGTTGGCTTTCAAACCAGCCGCGCTCGGCAAGGGTTTGTTTGCGGCGTTCAAATTCGGCTGCCAAACGCCCTTCACCTTGGGCTTGAATGCTTTGCACGACCAGTTGGTAGCTGCCGCGTGGTTCATATAAGCTTAAATGTCCTGAAAATATATACGCTTGCCCTTCTTTGGGGCGTGTTTTTAAACGTAAAGCGGCACTGCGCCAAACTACGGCGGAAATAGCAGCGTGACTATCCTTGATGGTGAAATAGTAGTGACCAGATGAAGGCTTGGTTAAACGTGAAATTTCACCCGAAACTTGGATTTGGGCAAAGCCTTGCTCCAAGACTTGTTTGATGCGGGCAGTGAGCTCGGTAACACTAAGCGGTGGACTGGTTTGCATGGTGTTTAAGGCTGCATGGCGTTGCGTTGTAAAGCTTGGGGAATAAACCACTTCTCTTGATTGTGATAAATGCCTGCAGGAGCAGGTTTTATGCCTTGAATACGTCGGTTCACGGCGGGCAGGGCATAAGCAGCATAAAGGAAGATGAGGGGGGTGTCGTGATGGATTTCTTGTTGCATGATGTTATACCAAGCTTGGCGTTGTGGCACATCAAAAATACGGCGAGCCTTTTCCAAAGCTTCGTCCACTTTGGCATTGCTGTAGCTTAAAAAGTTAAACTGACGTTCACCTGTTTGGGAGGAGTGCCAAATGGAGTATTGATCGGGTTCAGGGTTGAGGCTCCAGCCTAAAATGACCGCGTCAAAGTTGCGGGTGTTGATGAAGCTTGCAATGAATGCTGACCATTCAATCAAACGTATGTGTACTTTAATACCAATGGTTTGCAAACGTTGCTGGATGATGGTGGCAGTGTCGGCACGTTGTTTGTTGCCATTGTTGGTGACGATGGTGAAGACAAACTTTTTACCATTTTTGCTAACAAAGGACTCACCTGGCTGTTGTACCCAGCCTGCTTGGGCGAGTAAAGCTTTGGCTTTTTGAGGATCAAAGGGGCGCGGTTTGATGTTTTGATTGACCCAAGGTGTGCCTGGTTTGTAGGGCGTGGCAATGGCTTCACCCAAACCCAACAAGACACCATCCACCAATTCTTGGCGGTCTATCGCATAATCAATGGCTTGGCGCACTAAAATATCATCAAAAGGAGGGCGTTTGAGGTTGAAGCCAAGGTAGCTGTAGCCTGAGCCAAGGTATTGATAACGGGTATAGTTTTGTTTGAGTTGGGCATTGTTATCAAACAAACGTTTGTATTGTATGGGGGTGAGGTTCATCGCATCAATATGGGCAGCAGTAAGCTCTAAAAACTGGGTGGCTGAATCAGGAATGATGCGGGTGATACGTTTGTTGATCCATACCTCACCATCAAAATAATCAGGGTTGGCTGTTAAAACGATAGACTGCTGATTTTGCCAATCTTCAAGAAAATAAGGACCAATACTTGCCTTAGGTTGACGGGATAATTTGGTGTCCATGATGTCTTCATCTTTGAAGATATGTTGGGGCAAAATGGAGAGTTGTGCCCACGAAGCAAGGGCAGGGGAGAAGGTCTCTTTATAATGCACGATAAAGGTGTGGGCATCGGGTGCTTCGGCGCTTGTGACCAAGTTATAGTCTGATTTATAAGGGCTTTGGGTATGCTCATCTTGCATCAGTTGTAGGGTAAACAGGCAATCTTGAGCGCTGAAAGGTGTACCATCGCTCCATTGAAGGTTGGGTTTGATGGTGAAGGTGATGCTGAGTTTATCTTTGGAGACTTGCCAAGATTCCGCTAATTTGGGCACAAGCTTGAAGTTGCGGTCATATTCAAGCAAGGCGAGGTAAAGTTGACCTGCAATAGCATGGCTGGAGGCATCACCTGCAATCATGGGGATTAAATTGCTGGCATCACCAATCGAAGCATCGGTAAACTGTCCACCATGGCTTGCTTGGTAGCTTGTGGTTGTTGCAGGGTGGTTTTGGATGGGTTTTTCGTCATCAGAGCATGAAATCAGGCAAAAAAGACTGCAAAGGATGACTAACTTGGTCGAAAACGTGCGAGAATCCATAATTTATCTCCTGGTCGAATAAGGCGGCGTGTGGACATTTGGTTGGTGCGAGCAATGGCTTTGGCAGAAGTACCAAATTTTTGGGCAATTTTCCATAATGAGTCACCACTGCGGACTTTATAACGAATACGCCGACCTTGGGAAAGCAAAGGGTTGGTTTTAGAGGCGACATGTTTGCTGCTGCCAGCTGTGGGTACGCTGAGCTGGTGACCAATGGATAAGATGTTTTTCAAATGTGGGTTAAGTTGGCGGAGTTGCTTGATGCTGGTGCGATACTGACGCGCAATATCCCATAAATTATCACCTTTTTGAATCGTGATGCTGATGTATTTGGGTTTAAAAGCATCAGGATTGTTTTGCATGTGCAATTTTAAGCGTTGGATGTTTTCTTGGGGTAAAAAGACTTGGGTATCGTGGTGTAGGTAGTGTTGGTAATCAAAACCAGGGTTAAAGCGGAAGACATCGTGTTGTTGAAGACCTGCGGCTGTTTCGATGGCTTTGAGGTCAACGGGGGCTTGGATGTTGATGCTTTGGATAGGGCTAGGCGGGCTAAATTGTAGCTCTCCTTGTTCATGTAGGGCAATCATACCAAGGATTTGTTTGACATAGTGTTTGGTTTCTCTGGGGAAGGGTAGGGCATCAAGCCCTTGAGCAGGTGTCCAAGGTGTTTTGCGTAAGCGACGTTCCACACCCCAAGGCCCAAGGTTGTAAGCACAGATGGCTAAGGTCCAATTGTCAAAACGTGCGTGCAGTTGTAATAAATAAGTGATGGCAGCTTGGCTGCTTTGTTCAATATCTCTGCGACCATCAATGCCATTGCGGTGGGTAGTTCCAAGTTCTTTGGCGGTTGCTGGCATCAGCTGCCAAAGCCCCAAAGCACCAGCAGGAGACAAAGCATAAGGTTGGTATGCAGACTCGGCAACAGGTACAAATTGTAGCTCTTCAGGGGCTTGAAGTGCTTTTAATTTCAATAAGATACGTTGTCGCACATAAAGGGCGCGTTTGTCCATGCTTGCCCATAAAATTTGACTGACTCGGCGGGCTTCATCTTGGATGATCACCATGTCTTTTGCAGTTAAGTGTTGTAAAAATAATGATTGAAACTGTATGGGGGTATCAAGGGTGGTTGCAGATGTTTGTTGGTAAATGTCTACTGGGGGTTGTTGTGCTACTATAGGTTTTACTGGTAAGTGTTGAATGACATGGGTATTTTTACTTTGCGGACTGGCGCAAGCGCTTAAAATAAGCGCAAAAAAGACAGCAAGCAAGAGGTTTGGTCTAGGAGATAAGGCTAAGTTTGTATGCTTGTTGCACGAATAGGGGTAGGTAAGTGGCTTCACGATGCCAAGCATAACATGGCTTTTTTGAAGAGGAAGAATATAAATAGGTGCTTGATATTCTATGTTTCGGGGTTAATGTTTACCGAAATGTATTGTGATCTGTGATTCTTAATATGGAGGGTGTATGCTGCTAAAGCAACAGCGAGAGTTGATTGATACTGGTCTTGTTTCACAAGAACAGATTTCAGAAGCTTTAGAAAGCGACCAAGCCAAAAAAGGCGGATTATTGTTGGTATTGCTTGCTATGCCTGACCTTGATAGCAATATGATTTTACAAGCCCTTGCTAAAATTTATAAAGTTCCTTACTTAGATTTAGACAACGTAGAAATTGATGCGGAAGTGGTCAAAAAATGCCCTGAAGAGCTGTGTACAGAGTATGGGTTTGTGCCGATTGATGTTACAGGCGGCGAAATGGTGATTGCTACGGGCAATCCTATGGATTATGCGGGTATGGATGCCTTGCAGTTTAAATTGGGGCAACGTGTGCGCCCTGTGTTTGCCAGCCCTGAATTGATTCAAAAGCATATTCGTGCACTTTTTAGTGATGGTGATGCAGCGTTTGATGATGCAATGTCAGGTTTATCGGGTGGGGCAGGTTTTGAAAATGTAGAAGAAGAAGATAATGATGACTCTTCAGATTTGGATGCGCTGAAAAAAGGTGCAGATGGTTCGCCGATTATCAAATTGGTCAATGGCATTATCATTAAAGCCATGCAATTGGGCAGCTCGGATATTCATATTGAAGCGGGTGAGAAAGCCAGCGTGGTGCGTTTGCGCGTAGATGGACGTTTGCGGGCAGTGATGCAGTTTCCTAATAAGGCGCACTCCATGCTTGCTTCGCGCATCAAAATCATGTCGAAGCTGGACATTTCCAATGTAAGAACGCCACAAGATGGGCGCACCCGTGTCAAATTCATGGGTAAAAGCTTCGATATGCGTATTTCAACACTGCCTGCTTTGTATGGCGAAAAAGTGGTGATGCGTATTCTGGATAAATCAGGGCTTTCGTTGTCGTTGGACATTTTGGCCTTTGAGAAAACTGCAGACAAACGTATCCGTGAATGTATTTCCCGCTCTACAGGCGCAGTGCTGGTGACAGGGCCTACTGGTTCTGGTAAAACAACAACGTTGTACTCATTTTTACATCATATTAATGATGAAGAAACCAATATTGTGACAGTGGAAGACCCTGTCGAGTTTCAAATTAAAGGTTTGAACCAAGTGCAGGTTAACCCCAAAGCAGGCATGACTTTCGCGGCTGCTTTGCGCTCTATTTTACGTCAAGATCCTGACATCGTGATGGTGGGTGAGATTCGTGATGAGGAAACAGCGCATATTGCGCTACATGCGGCGCAAACGGGTCACTTGGTGTTTTCTACTTTGCATACCAATGATGCCCCTTCCACGGTGAGTCGTTTGGTGGAAATGGGTACGGATGCGGTGGCGCTTTCTTCATGTTTAAACATGGTGGTGGCGCAACGTTTGGCGCGTAGATTATGTGGTAAGTGTAAAAAGAAAATAAGCCCTACGCCTGAAATGATTCAGCTGTATGAGATGCATGAAGGTATGGAAATTTATGAGCCTGTGGGTTGTAAGGCTTGCATGAACATTGGTTATAAAGGGCGTTGTGGTATTCATGAAACGCTTTATGTGAATGATGTGGTGCGTGAGGCGATTGCCCGCGAAGCTTCGGATCAAGAGTTGATGCAGATTTGTCGTGAGCAGGGTATGTACACGCTTTTTGAAGACGGTATGAACAAGGTGTTGGCTGGTGTCACCAGTGTTAAAGAAATTACACGCATGGCGAAGATGCCTGAAGATTTCACTTTCAGAGATAGGCTAGATGAAGACGGTAATTTGATGTCTTTGGGGCAGGCTCAGGAAGCGCGCAGCTCTTCTCAGCTGACTTCAAGCGTAGATAACGAGCGCAATACGGTGTTGGTGGTGGATGACTCTAAGAGTATTCGCAGCTTGGTGCGTTTTGTTTTGCAGGCTGAAGGTTACGATGTGATTGAAGCTGAAGACGGGCAAAAAGGTTTGGCGTTGCTGCAACAAGCAGGTTCTAAGTTGTGTTTGGTGATTGTAGACTTTGAAATGCCGCATATGACTGGCCCTGAAATGATTGCGGCAGTGCGGCAGAAGAGTAAATATGATGATATACCTTTGGTGATGTTGACTTCGCGTAAAGATGAGGAAGATGAAGTGTTTGGCTTGGATACAGGCGCGGATGATTATATCTGTAAACCAGTAGAGCCGATGAAGTTGCAAGCTAGAGCGCGTAAAACAATCAATATGTATAATCGCATTCGTTTGGCAACACATGGGCAGGGTTAGTGATGTTCAAGGAGACTGAATTTAGTTCTACGCAGGAGATTCGCGATGCGGTATCGGCTGCTGCAGGTGAAGATGTTGCAGTGTTTGATTATATGCGGGTGCAAATGAATGGTGAAGCGTTTTTGCTTCCAGTGCCTGCGGTATTGGGTATTTTGCGCCCAGTGACGTTGACACCTGTGCCTATGGCGCCAGATCATTTGATGGGCGTGGCGAATATTCGGGGTCAAATCTTTTGTATTGTTGACCCTGGCAAAGCGTTGCACTTAAAACAGGCGCGAAAAGCCCAAGATACAAATAGTCGTTTTTTGTTGTTAAGGCATGCTAGAGTGAATTTGGGCATGTGGGTAGAAGAAGTGTTTGATTTGCACCGTGTGCGTGAGGATGAGCTGCCAGAAGATACAGGGCATGTGTACCAAACAGGTGTGATCAATACCCAACATGGGGACTTGCCGATATTACGCGTACAAGTATTGTTTGATTGATGAAAGATGGAAAAGAATGGAGTAATAACAATGGCTGAAGAAATCAGTGTTGGGCAAGATGAAATCAAAGAAGTAAGCAGTAAAAAGAAAGAGAAGAAATCCGTTAACTTAAGGCAGTTGGCACGACGCAATATGGCCTGGTCATCTATGTTTTTTGTGGTGCTTATCGGAACGGTGGGTTTCACCTCTTTTCAGGCGACTACGAATATGGATGCATTGTCGTCTTTGTATGAACAGCAGAATGATTTGGAACGATTTCGGGCGACAGTGCCCGATGTATTGCTGCCTTTGAATGACTTTGTGTTGACCGGAAATGAAGAAGATATTCATAAAATTGAGACTGCAACCCAACAATTTAACCAGCTTTATGCACGGGTATCTCAGTTCTCTTTGTTGACTGCTGAAGATGCAAGCGAGTTGGATAGTGTGAACCAGCTGATGACTTTGGTAAGTACATCAGCTGATGATATTACATCAGGCGTCACCCCTGATGACCAAATTGGTAGCTTGGCGATTGTAGCGCGAAACTTGGTGTTTGTGGTGCAAAAGAAGATTAACACAGTGGCAGGACATTTGAAAAACGCTTTGGTGGCAGAAACGGATAGTAAAACGGAACAAATGACCATGTTGATGTATATCAATATGGGTATTATTGCGGCAATTTTGATGCTTTTGTTTGTTTTAAGCCGTGGTTTCACCTCCAGTATAACCAATCGTATCACTACAGTGGCACAGAATGTTGCTTTATCATCCGAAGATATTTTGGCGGCGGTGGATCATCAGGCAACAGCTTCAGGCACCCAAGCGAAAACGGTGGTAGATGTGACGGGTGAGTTGAGTGTGATGTCCAGTGCAGCGATTAAAATCGCGAGTACGGCAACCAGTGTAGAGCGTATTGCAACTGCAACAACACTGGCGGCGAATGATGGGGTGAAAGCAGTGAAAGAAGCGATTGGTTACATGGACAGGATTCGTGCGGAAGTGGAATTGATTGCGGAGAAAGTATCCGATGCGGGGCGAAAAGCAGAGCAGATTTTGGAATCAGTCGATTCGATTCAGGAAATTGCTGATGAGACCCATTTACTGGCACTTAATGCATCTATTGAGTCTGCAGCTGCGGGTGAATTTGGTAAACGTTTTGCCGTGGTGGCGAGTGAGGTGCGTAGGCTTTCTGAACGTGCAAGAGAGTTTACAGAAGAGATTCAAACGGTGGTCAATGAAGTGCATACGTCTACCAAGGAGTCCATTGATGTGACCCGGCAAGGGCTTGCCGAGGTGGCAAAAGGGGTGGAAATTGCGCGTCGTGCGGGTGATGCACTGGTGAAAATGCAGGACATGTCGGAGAAAACAAGTCAGGCGGTACATACCATTGCTTTGGCAACCAAACGTCAAAGTGATACGAGTGAGAAATTTGTGGTGACCATGCAACAGATGTCACAACTCTTACAAAACTCAGCTGTTGAGATGCAGGATTCGCGTGATTCAGCGGTACAGTTGAATAATGTGTCGGATGAATTGAGAAAGTTCGTTTAAGCGTATATAACTTAATATGGCAGATTTTGACTTATCCAACTTCATTGCTTCGTTTTTTGATGAGGCAAGAGATCGTTTAAACTCGATCAACCAGCACTTGGTTGATTTCGAATCAGGCACTTTGGATAACAACGGGCTGACTGATTTGCGCCGTGATGCGCATACCATTAAAGGCTCAGCGCTGATGTTGGGTGTGAATGACGTGGGTGCGATTGCACATCTCTTTGAGGATATGATGGAAGAACTCATCAAACATCCTGATTGGCAAGTGCCGAAATCGATTCAGTTTTTGTATGACTTGCATGATATGTTGGATGTACGTTTGCAAGACCCTGATGGCGCAGTTTTGCTGGAAGATACAGAGAAAAAAGCTGAATATAAGATTATTATGGATGAACTGCGTCAGGGTCAGGTTGCGACTGAATCGACGGTTGAACCAGTAGCTGAACAAGCGAAAGTAGAAACACAAGAGTTTCCTACAGAGGTGTTACAACAAGATGTAACAACGCAGTTTGTAGAGCCAGCTAAGCCACAGCTTGAAGATTATAGTCTGTCTTCGTTACCCGATGAAAATCATGAAGGTTTTGTAGGTGATAATTTTACCTTGAGTGACATCCCTTTGTTGAGTTTGGCTGATGATGGGCTTGAAGAAGTTGAAAGTGAGTTCGCTCTTGTTGATTTAGAAGATGTGCTTGAGGGTAATCAGACTACTGAAGGTATTGGGCATCAAGATATAAGCTTTGCAGAAAATGCTGCTGACTTGTTTGAAACAACAGTGGATCAAGTGCAAGTAGAGCAAGATCTTGGTTTGCAAATATTTGAAGAAATTGAAACAGTCGAAACAGTCGAAACAGTCGAAACAGTGCCTCAAGGTGCAGATGAACGTATTCACATCGCTGAAGAACCAAGTGCACCAGCGTTTGCTGATGACTTTGTTACCTCTGATTTCCGCCCTATAGTTACAGAAGAGAAGAAAAAAGGCTCAGGGCAACGTCAAAATTCTGGTCGTTTTTTACGGGTAGATGCAGAACGTTTAGAAGAGCTGTCGCATCATATCATTGAAATGAGTACAGAGCAGAGCCGCTCCTCAAAAGCAGAGAGTGATTTGGGGCAAACGCAGTTGGAATTGAGGGCAATTCGTCGTGAAATGCGCAAAATGCAACATGTAGTGGAAGCGAATCCAGACGCTAAGTCAACATTGCAGAATATGGAGCATATGCTGGATGTACATATGCGGAAAATCCGTCGTATGAGCGAGGAAACACGTTATCAATCTGAACGTAGTAGTTTGGTATTGCGCGAGCTTCGTGACCAAGTGCTGGGTTTGATGTTACGTCCCTTAGATAGTATTTTCTCCACTTTTCCGCGCGCAGTGCGTGATGTCGCGGCGCGTATTGGTAAACGTGTACGTTTGGTGGTGGATGGCAAAACTGTGGAAATGGATCAAAGCGTAGCTGAATCCTTGGTGGAGCCGCTGGTACATTTATTGAATAATGCAGTTGCACATGGTATCGAAGATAATGCAGAACGGGTGCGCCTTGGCAAACCTGAAGAAGGACAGGTGACGATTGTTGCCCACCAAAATGGTAATGAAGTACGCATTGAAGTGATGGATGATGGACGTGGTATTGATACCGAAGTCATTAAACGTGTAGCCGTTGAACGTGGTGTGACCACTCAAGATGAAGCCGATTTGATGGATTCGGCTGAAATTTTGGAAATGATTTTTCGCCCTGGGTTTTCCACTATGGATGAAGTGGGTTCGTTGGCAGGGCGTGGTATTGGTATGAATGTGGTGCAAGATACGTTGCGTCGTTTAACGGGTTCGATTCGTATTCATACTGAGCTTGGTAAAGGTACGCGTTTTGTGCTTGCAGTACCGGTGAGTGTAGCGGTGCAACAGGCATTGATGTTTACGATTGGCAATCAGCAATATGGCATGTTGACCCATATGATTGAGCAAGCGGTACCGTATAACAAACAAAAAATTGAGAAAGGTGTGGGTGGTAAACAGTTCCTTTCTTATGAGTCTCACCAAGTTCCTATTGTAGATTTGCGCAGAATGATGCTGAAAAAAGGCTCGGTATTATCTGAGAATCCTTATATTATTGTTTCTGAACATATTGAAGGGTTTGTGGGCATTGTGGTGGATGATTTGTTGGGAGATGGTGAGATTGTGGTGCGTAACCTTGATCCTTATATCAAACGTTACCAACCACAAGGTTTGATGGGTAATACCATTATTGATGATGGTTCTGTGGTGATGTTACTTGAGCCTTACGGCATCAAAGAAATGGGCAGAACATCACCTGATCAAGACATTGAAATCAACATTGAAGAAGAAGATAAGTTGGACTTTAGCATATTGCTGGTGGATGACTCGTTGATTGCGCGTGAAATTGAGCGCAGTATCTTTGAAAGCCTTGGTTTTACCGTGGCAACAGCGATTGATGGCATGGATGGTTTGGAAAAACTCGATGCAGGTGAATATGACATGATTATCACTGACTTAGAAATGCCACGTTTGGATGGTTTTGGTTTTGTGCGTCAAATTCGCAACCAACCTGAATATGAAGACATGCCTGTGATGGTAATTTCTACCCGTGAAAGTGCTGAAGACAGAATGCGGGCATTAGAAGCGGGCGCCGATTCATATATGGTTAAACAACATTTGGATGGAGATAGCATTCTTGCCACGGTGCAAGCTTTGGTGGGTCCGTTGGTTGCTAAGCAACATGGTGTAAAGCATGATCCCACAAGCGAAGTTCAGTAAAACATTGAACCATCAAGGTTTTCAGGTAGTCCCTGATTATCATATGCACACACCACGTTGCAACCATGCAACTGGCGATATACGCGCTTATGCACAAGCGGCATGTGATGCTGGTTTGTCTGAAATTGGCATGTCTGACCATTCACCCATGCCCCATGGTTTTGACAAAGCATGGCGAATGGATGAGTCGGAATTAAGTTCATTTATTGCTGAAGTACAAGCCGCTCAAGTGGAATTCAAAGGTCAATTAAGCATTAAATCCGCCTTAGAAGTCGATTTTTATCCTGGCGCAGAGCCTTATATCCAACACCTTGCAGCCCAACATAACTGGGATTATTTGATGGGTTCAGTGCATTTCATTGGGGATTGGGGTTTTGATAACCCTGATGAAGTGGCTAAGTTTGAAAGCTGTGATCTGGAACAAGTGTATTGTGATTATTTTGATGTGTTGGGGCAATCTGCGGCTACAGGTTTATTTGATGTGATTGGACATCCCGATTTGATAAAAAAATTTGGTTATGTGTTAGAGCAACCTTCATCACGTGTAGAAGCGGCTGAAGATGCGATGTTGGCGGCAGTGAAAGCGGCAGATGTGGTGCTGGAAATCAGCTCCGCAGGTTTACGCAAACCTGTGGCTGAAATGTATCCGCGCGAAGGTTTGGTGGAGAAAGCGGCAGCTTTGCATATCCCTTTTACCTATGGTTCAGATGCCCATTCGCCTGCTGAAGTAGGTTTTGCTATGGACGATTGTTTAAGTGTATTGCTGAAATACGGCATCAAGGAAGTAGCCACATTTAGACAAAGAAAACGCACAATGATGCCACTGAAGGTGATAACAGGATGAAAACAGTATTGATTACAGGCGCTTCAGGTGGTTTTGGTTATGAATTTGCCAAACAACTAGAGCAAGATGGTTATGCTTTATTACTGCACGGGCGTGATGCTGTGCGTTTGCAGCTTACGTTAGATGCATTGCAATATCCAGAACGCCACAGCATTGTTTTGGCTGATTTATCTTCGCGTAAAGCCACGGAAGATTTGATAGCAAGCTTATCCAATCAAGAAAACTTGTATGGTTTGGTGAACAATGCGGGTTTTGGAGTGTGGGGTGCTTTTGCTGATAAAGAAGGGGTGGCGCAAGCTGATGTGATTCGGGTGGATTTGTTGGCGCCTGTGATGTTAGCCCATGCTTTGCTGCCTAGGTTGAAAAAACAGCATGGTTTTATGATTAATGTGTCTTCTTTAGCCGCAGAAACACCATTGCCATATTTGGCAACCTATGCGGCAGTCAAAGCAGGTATGACTTTCTGGAGCGAAGCCGTGCGCATGGAAAATGAACAGGATTTACGGGTGGTTACGCTTGCACCTGGCCCTTCGCCTACGGGTTTTCGCGATGTTTCGGGTGCGCCCAAAGGTAAGGGAAGTCTGTTTAGTACACCTGCTTTGAAAGTGGTGGAAGCAGGTTTGCAAACGTTGCGTATGGGTGGTGGTTATTGTGTGCCAGGCATTCGCCATAGGCTGTTATGGTTGATTCAATGTTGTACGCCGCGTGTGCTGGCTTTGACAATGATGGCAAAATATCTCAAAAAGTAGCAGCAAGGTGAACATACAACAGGGCGAAGCCTTTGCTTGGCAAATGCGCATGTCCAAACGGGCTAAACGACCAAGGATAACACTGGATAAATATGGTGTTGTAGAGCTGGTTTGGCCTGAAAAAATGTCTACACGCACTGCACCCAAGTTGATGTTAGAACATACACCTTGGATATTACAACGCCTTGAAGGTCAACCTCCACAACAAGCAGAAGAATTTCCGCCATCGCAACTGGACTTATTAGCCATGAATCAATGTTGGCAAGTGTATGATGCCCAGCATGATGCACAACATGCTGGGCATGTGCAGTTGCTTGAGCAGGAGCAAGGGACTTTATTGATTTCTGCTGAATGGGCTGATCGCGAAAAGTTACGCTTATTGTTATGTGCTTGGCTAAAAGAGCAGGCTAAAGCCGTTTTAATACCTATGTTAGCAGATATTGCCGAAGAAATGGGTGAACACTATGCTTCGGTATCCATACGTTTACAAAAAAGGCGTTGGGGAAGTTGCTCGATTGCCAGACGTATTAACCTCAATGCAGCGCTGCTTTTTTTGCCGCCAGTTTTGGTGCGTCATGTGTTGATTCATGAGCTTGCTCACTTACAACACCACAACCATTCAGCTAAATTCTGGGCTTGGGTTGCCCAGCATGATAGCTGTTATAAACAACACCGTGCCGACTTACATGCGCAAAGCCACCTTGTACCACAGTGGTTAACGCATCCCATCAAGCTGTATAATTAGCGTTTTTCAATCGCAATATAACTTTGTTGGTGTTGCCCTGTGTAAATTTGCATAGGGCGATAAATAGGTCCATTTAACTGTTCTTTCCAGTGTGCCAACCAGCCAGATACACGTGCCATAGCAAAGATAGGGGTGAATAAATCGGTTTCAATACCCAGTTTGCGGTAAACAATGCCAGAATAAAAGTCTACATTCGGGCAAACACCCTTTTTACCTAAGGTTTCCTTAGAGAACTGCTCAATAAAACTGGCGATTTCGTAAGTAGGGTCTGCACCAAGTTCGGTAGTTAAATCGACATACAATTTCTGCAATAAAGTAGCTCTAGGGTCTTTGGTTTTATACACCCTATGCCCTAAACCTGCGATTTTTTCTTTATTGGCAAGTTTGTTGGTTAAATATGCTTCTGCATTGTCCAGCGTGCCGATTTCATCCAACATAGTCAGCACATCTTCATTGGCTCCACCATGTAAAGGGCCTGAAAGCGAACCAATGGCTGCGCTGATAGATGAATAGGGGTCCGCTTGAGAAGATGCGACCACCAAGGTGGAAAAAGTGCTGGCATTCATGGTATGTTCAGCGTGTACAATCAAAGCGACATCCATAATACGCTCGGCTAAAGCGCTAGGCTCTTCACCTGTCAACATGTATAAGAAGTTGGCAGCATGGGTCAAATCGTCACGCGGTTGGATAGGGTCGTCCCCTTTGCGCATACGGGCATGGGCGGCAACAATAGTGGGAAGTTTGGCAATCAAACGCATATAGACTTCGCGGATTGCTGTTTCATCAGGTTGCTGGTTTAAACCTGTATCCATGGGGTAATACATGCCCAATACTGCCACGCAAGCTTGCAAGGCATCCATAGGGTGTGCCGATTCGGGAAAACACTTCATCATGTCACGAATGCCGAATTTAATGCGACGATGATGACGTAAATCATCATCAAATAAGGCAAGTTCTTCTACGCTGGGTAAATGACCGTAAATCAGTATGTATGATGTTTCTTCAAAGGATGACTTCTCGGCTAATTCTTCAAGATCAATGCCGCGATATTCTAAGTGCCCAAGCTGTCCATCAATAGATGATACTGCAGATTCTGCAACAGGTATGCCTGATAAACCAGGGGAATAACAACTGATATTTTGCTTGCTCATCATAATGCTCCTAAGCTAAGGCTGGATAGGGAAATGTCGGTTAAACTATGCATATAGGTCATAAAATATTAAACTGCCAAGTCCGAAGCGGCAAAGGCACGCATTTTCTTCATGGCACGCGCTTCAAGTTGGCGTACACGTTCTAAAGAAATTTCAAGGATTTCAGACAAGTCTTTTAAGGTCATGGCGGTATCTTGAAGATGGCGACGCTCAATGATGAAACGGTCGCGCTGGCTTAATTGCAATAACGCTTCTTTGAGTTGACTCTGTTGCTGGGCTGCTAAGCTGCTACGCATCACCAAGTCTTCAGGAGATGCTATGGCAGATGGCAGTGTTTCCACCATACTTTGCCCTTCAATTTCAGCATCCAAAGAGACATCACGTTGTAAATAAGCTTGAGCAGCCTCTTGGAATGCATTGCCTGAAATACCGTATTGCTCGCCTACAATATCCGCTTCTCGCCCATCTACTGCCGCAATACTTTCTTGGGCTTTGCGTAAACCAGCGAAGATTTTACGTTGCAATTTGGTGGTGCCAAGCTTGACAATGCTCCATGATTTCAAAATAAACTCATGAATGGAAGCACGCACCCACCAAGAGGCGTAAGTCATCAAACGAAAACCACGTTCAGGGTCAAAACGTTTGACCGCATGCATCAAACCTAAAGTGCCTTCTTGGATTAAATCGGATTCTTGTAAACCAAAGTGACGATATTCACGCGCAATCGATGCCACAGCATACAAATTAGCACGCACCAATTGTTCAGCAGCATCACGGTCTTGCTGCTCATGCCAGCGTTTTGCCAAGACCAACTCTTCTTCGCGATTCATACGCTCAACACGTTTGACGTCACGATAAAACAAAGCAAGGCTTGAAGTATCAACAGCAGCTAAAGAAGTCATGTTTTATCCTCGGTATATCCATGTTTACACATGCATGAATAGCATAGCAAAACAGTAAATTTTGTCAATCACACTTGTATGGCAGAGGCGCATTGTAGCGGTTTATGATGAAGATGGAATGAATAAGGTGCTGTTTTAAGGCGTTGTAGCTGCCAAGCCAAGCCAAGTTTTCTCAATGACCGTCTTTTGCCGCTGCTGTATCAGCACATCGGGCATGGTGATGGTCGAAATTACTTGTCCTTGCTGCCCAATCAAGCTGAGTTTGGCGGGGTAAGTACCTGCTTTTAAACGTAAACGGGCGAAGTGGATGTTTTTGGGCAAGGTCAACCAACTTCGTGTATCGGCAGTTTCGGTGAGTATACCCGCTACATTGAGCAAGAAACCTGCAAAAGCACCATTGTTTCTTTCTGCCTTCTTTGCAGCTGCTTTTTTTAACATGGTGCGGGCAATCAGGCGGGCAATCATAGCTGGTTTGTGTTGCTCCAAGGAAGCTCTAGCAATAGCATCAAAATCATTGACCAGCACTGTTTCAACGACGTGCTTACCGATATGAAGTTGCACTTTTTTCACCCTAGAAGCCCGTGATTGGTAGTAGGGCATGGAGATGCGTAAAGCGATGCCTTCATGGTTGTACACCACTATTTCTTGGGCACGTTTGATGGGGGCAAGGGCATGGTGAAAGAGTAAAACGACTTCACCAGCTTGTGCATCATTGGTTAGATGAGGCTTTTGCAGTTTAAATTGCTGTTGGTATCCTTGATATTCTTTATCTAAGCCCATTTTCTTGCTCAAACGCAATAAATCATGCTTTAAAAATGAAGGCACAGCCACAGCAAAGCTTTTTTGGTATTTGATATATGCCTGATAAGCCTTGCGATAAGCAATCATGGCATCGCTCCACTCACCACCTTGCTCATAAATGAAAGCTGTTAAATAACGTGAAAAGGCATCTTCAGTATAGATATTCGCATCGTCATCATCTTGCGCTTTTGCCAAGGCTTTTAAGCGCACGTCTACCTGCAAAGCCTCAACCCTGGCTTCATCCCAAAGCCCCAGTTGTATATAATTCAGCGCAGCATAAACATGAATCGCGACCTGCTCATAACTTTCGCCTTCATAACTCAAAACCGCATCATTGATAGTCAAAGCACCAACTTGTTCGACCACGCTGATGCCATCAAGCTCCTCAATGACTGCCTTGGCTGCTTCAAAGCTTTGGTTACTTTGTGGATATAACCCAGCCATGCGTTGCAACATGGCTTTGTCTACCCAATAGAGGAAACGATCCGCCTTGGTTTTGGGTTGTTTTTCCATTTCCAGCAATGCTTGTTCAGGTTTGCCTTGCAGCAATAAAGTTTCAACTTGCTGAAAGTTTTGACTATAACTCGCGCAACCCGAAAGCACCGCCAGCAGGAGGATAAGTATGATTTTTTTCAAGGTTATAAGCGCTTGCTGTTGTGAAATATTTTAACGAAAGAAACCTTCTTTCTCTAAGACTTTTTTGATGCGTTTTTGCCCAGCCCATACTTTCCTGTTGTTTTTCAGGCTGATTAAATTCAAATCAATTTGATAGAATTTCACTTGCATATCACCAGCAGCATCCATGATGGTATTGATTTCACCTTGCAACATAAAATCAGCACCCGTTTCTTGACCAGCAGCATGTTGGGTATCGGTAGAGGCATTGTAAGCTTGGTCATCACGTTCACTACGAATCGCTTCACGCTCTTGGCTAGAAGCCACAAACTCGACTTCACCAGAATTGAGTAGTTCGCGCTCTAAATCTTTAATAAAAGTGCGCAAATTGATGTGTTCATGGCTTAAATTACGAATCTTACCCACAATCACCACAGGATTTTTCTCTTGTTTAACTTGGTATTTCACCAACCACTTACGCGACAACACATCACGCACCATATTTGCTGAAACCAAACGTGAGTCGGTATCGTTCCAACTGCCGCTTAAATCTTGCACACTATCGCTATCGACACGGTTGACGCTGGTCGAACTACAAGCTGTCAGCCCTAAGAGCAAGGCAGCTACCATCATGATTTTCAAGTTTGTTTTATACATATACTACTCCTTTTTTTCACTTCAATGCACTGTAAAGCGTTTACACCACGGCTTGAATCGCCGCCAATAAAGCTGCGGCAGCAGTTTCTGTGCGCATCACTCTTGCACCAAAAGTTAATGTTGCAAAACCTTTGTGGTGTAAACATTGTAAATCTTGTGTTGTCCAACCACCTTCAGGGCCTATGGCTAAGGTGATATCGTTGAAACCTTGGATATGTTCTCTGCATGTTGCCCATGTTTGGGCATCTCTAGGATGCAAGGCAAAAGCTGCACCTTGGGTTTGCACCTGATCCAGCTTGGTCAACCATGCTACGCTGGGTACAGCAGTGCGCTCGCTTTGTTCGGCGGCCTCAACAACGATTTTTTGCCAACGCAACAAACGTTTTTCGCGTTTGTTATCAGGTAGTTTAAGCGTAGAACGCTCACTATTGACGATTTGAAAGCTGCTCGCGCCCAATTCAGTGGCTTTTTGTAAGACAGTTTCAATTTTTTCACTTTTGTTGGCAGCTTGGATGATGTGTACACCGCAAGGTAGTTCTCGGTTGACGGCATCTAAGTCTGCCAAGCGACATTCACCACCATCTTTGGCTAGGAAAGTGAGTTCGGCCTGATATTCACCACCAGAACCATTAAACACCGTAATCGGATCGCCAGCTTGTAAACGCATCACTTGGCGCAAATAACGCGCTTGCTCTGCTTCAATCTGAACTAAGGTTTGTGCTGCAAGCTCAACATTTAAATAGATTCTACAGTGCATATGTCCTCATGCTGTTGGCGGTGGAGTTAAGCAAAAACATAATGTTTTTTCACTGCCGATAAAATTTCCCAAAAGCATGACATACCTGCAGGTAAAGTCACCAAGTCTCCTTTGCCAAAACATACAGACTTACCACCATCAGGGGTGACAATCACATCGCCCTCTAATACATAACAGACTTCGGCAGTATCATATGTCCAAGGAAAGCTGGACACTTCTTTTTCCCAAATAGACCAAGTAGATACGCCTAAAGACTCTAATTTCTCTGCGGATGGTTGTTCAATGATGATTTGGCTCATGTGCTGTCCTCCATGTGCATTTGTAAGACCAGCTTGCCAGATTGATGACCAGCTTCAAGGCGGCGGTGTGCTTCATTTGCTTCTGATAAGGGTAGCACATCATCGACATAAATGGAAAGTTTTTGCGCATTAAAAAATTGGACACACTGCTCTAAAATGGCGGCATGATGTTCGCCCAAGGCATCGATTTCTTGTAACATAGGGGTCAACATCAGGGTTTGGCAAAGCCGTATATTCTTTTTGCGCAAACTTGCCATGTCCATATCATCGGGAAACTGCAACAAACTCACCATATCGCCATACAAACGCATGGCAGGAATCAACTGTGTCAAGGCATCACCACCCACAGTGTCCAATGCCACATCAATGCCTTGCCCATCAGTCCAAGCCAGTAAACGCTCGGCGACATCTTCTTGTGTGTAATCAATGATGAGATCCGCTCCCAACTGGCGCACCAAATCTGCTTTAGCCGCCGAACTCACGCTGGTTGCGACTTCCGCGCCTGCAATTTTCGCCAATTGAATCGCCACATGCCCCACACCACCTGCACCAGCATGAATAAACACCTTTTGCCCAGATTGGATTCTGGCTCTATCAAATAATGCCTCCCAAGCAGTAATCAATACCAAAGGGCAGGCCGCCGCGCTATCAAAGTCTAAGGATTCAGGTTTTAAAGCCACGTAAGCTGCTTTGATGACAGCATATTCGGCATAATTACCTGCAGAATACGCTTTATCTGCCGATTTCTGCCCTAAACCACCATAACAGTAATATACCGCATCACCCAACTGTAAGTGGGTTACATCAGCACCAACTTTTTCCACAAAACCAGCGCCATCACAACCCAATACCGCTGGATAAGCTTGTTCAAAAAACATGCCATTCGCGCGTAGTTTGGTATCAATAGGGTTGACGCCTGCTGCCATGACTTTGATGATCACTTCATCTGCTGCGCAGCTTGTGGGTTGTTCGATGTGTTGCAGTTGTAATACATCCACATCACCTGATTGTTGTATCATCATGGCTTGCATAGCTTTGTTTCCCCTTGTTGATTAGCGTTGAATCAGGGCAATGATGTGGGGATGCTGCTGAATTTCAAGTGTTGTGCTGTTTAGTCCGTCCATGCCAGAGCTGGATTTTAGACGTGTTCAGCATGTTCATCCCGAATTTGGGACAATGATTTCAAAAAGTCTTCAATTTCTTGGCTTTGTTTGCTGGCAGTTTGATCCAGCGTGGAGGAAGCTTGCAACAAGCTTTCGGACATTTCCGAAGCTTCTTTAGATGCCAAAGAGACATCTTCCATCGCGCTGGCAACGTGAGAAATACCACCCTGTGCCAACTGTGCGCTTTGTGAGATTTGCTGGGTGCTTTCTGCTTGGGTTTGCATCACATTATTGACCCTTTGGTTGATGTCGTACACTTGTTCAACCACTTCTAAGATTCCTGTAATCGCTTGAGAAGCCAACAAGCTTTCAGACTGCAATAAAGTGATTTGTTCGCTAATATCTTTGGTGGCTTGGGCAGTTTCTGATGCCAAAGCTTTCACTTCACCAGCGACCACCGCAAAACCACGCCCTGATTCACCTGCTCTAGCCGCCTCAATGCTGGCATTGAGTGCGAGTAAGTTGGTTTGTTCAGCAATATCATTGATAACGCCGACTACCATGCTGATATCATTGGAGTTTTTATGTAGTTTAGTCATGTTCACACCTGCCGCCTCTGCTTGCAGGGAAGCTTGTTTGGAGACATCAAGTGCATGTTTAATTTCTTCACATACTTTACCAATCGCAGTGTTCATTTGGGTAGAGGCAGAGGCATTGGATTGTACGCTTTGATAACCCGTATCCACGCCTTCTTCAACCAACTCAATTTGGCTGGATAGCTCTACAGCAGTGGTGGCTAAATGTTGGGAGGTTTCATTGACTTGTGATGAAGCATGGGTGACTTGTTGCATCATATGGGCGATTTTTTCTTCAAATTGGTAAATCACATCCGACTCAGCTTGTTGCCATTGTTGTTGGCGCTTCATTTTCTGTTCTTGTTCTAAGGTTTTCACATCTTGTTCGGCTTGTTCTTGGCGTGCTTTCTCTTGTTGATTATGATTGAATGTTTCCCTGTCGATTTGAGCTTGTTTTAAGTCTTCCTGCATACCTTGCAAGGCGATGAATAAAGAGCCAATCTCATCTTGACGTTTGATATTGATGGGTGTGTCTAAATGACCTGCCGCAATATTCTTCGACACTTTAATCGCATGACTTAAGGCATTCATAAACTCCATAGGTACGTATAATCCCAAAGCAATGGCTAAGATAATCGCGATCATGGTAATGCTTAACATCCAGAATTGAGCTTGGGATACAGCTGCTTTTAAATCTTGTTGACCATGAATCATGCTGGCATGAATGAGGCTCTCAGCATCATCTGCCAATTGAATGAAACGTGCGTACTCTTGGCTGAATGTCTGATCAACCACGCTATCTGCGGCGATACCACCTAAAGTAAAAGTATTACGTTGATGGGCAACACCAATAAATTGGCTAATCATACTACTTATTTCTGTATTACTTGAATCGTCCATGTTTTGCACATGTTGGGCTGCGGCATCAAAGTCAGCAATGATACTATTCATGTTGTTGCTGGCATCACCACTTAACATTTCTTCAAAGAAAAGGTGTCCATTGGCGAGTAAATACTTGGCTTCTCCAGCGTGACGCACGGTATTGACCTTTTGTTGTGGTTTTTGCACGATGCTGGTGAGTTTGGCTTGGATTTTTTCATACATGCGATCAAAAGCTTGGTCGGACTCGGTACCCACACCAGCAGATTGAGCATGGTGGTCATAACGGGTATGGGCGACGGCGATAAAACGGGTTAAACTTGCTTTGACCTCACGCATGATATTCAATACAGCAGGGTCTGTGCTGGCTTTGAAGCTGCCTTCCTGATTATTGCCGCCATGTAAAACAGCATCGGTATACCAGAGGGATGCGTTAAAATATGCCCAAGCTTGTTGAATATCTTGGTTGTTATTGCCTGCGATAACTTCCTCGAAAGTTAATGTTCCTTGTGTGGCAGTGAGCTTGATTTCCATCGCCGCATCACTTAATGGTGCTAACTCTTCACCTACCATCACCCCTTTTTCTGCAATGTAGTTGGCATAATAAATACCAAAACTACCTGTGAGGGCGGTGAGCAGGGCGATACCCAAAAAAGAACCAATTAATTGTTGTTTAAGACCCAAGTTAAAATGAAACATAAGTGTATTCTCCATGATGCGCGTTGCCTAGTAGCAAAATCGGGCAGCATGGAAAACAAGCAAAAGGCATACCAATTTTGTTGATATGCCTATTTAGAGCTTCAATTAACTTATGTTGGTCTCATTTTTAGCGTTATAGTCAGGTGTTGATGGATGATAAGTGACAAATATGCTCGCGGTCAGGCCCTGTGGACAACATGGTGATGTTGCAACCACACACTTCTTCAATACGCTGCAACAATACACTCGCAGCAGCAGGAAGTTGTGTAATATCAGTTAAACCAAAAGTGTTTTCAGACCAGCCTTGCAAGGTTTCATATATGGGTTCACAAGCATCCAATACTGCGCAATCAGCAGGAATAGATAACAAACGTTCACCTTGATAGGAGTAACCCACGCATAACTTCACTTCTTCTAAACCATCCAATACATCCAGCTTGGTAATCGCCAAACCAGTGACCCCATTGATGCGCACAGCATGTTGTACTACCATCGCATCAAACCAACCCGTACGACGAGGGCGACCTGTGGTGGCACCAAATTCTTGTCCTTTTTCGGCCATGTGTTTGCCTGCATTTTTGGCATCACACATACCATCGGCATTGTACAATTCAGTGGGAAATGGACCTGCGCCTACGCGGGTTGTATATGCTTTGCAAATGCCAAGCACTTCATCCACATCTTTAGGCCCTACGCCAAGCCCTGCCAAGGCAGCACCAGCTACGGTGTTGGAGGAAGTCACAAAAGGGTAAGTGCCATGATCGACATCCAACATCGAACCTTGCGCACCTTCATAGAGAATGTTGCTGCCTGCTTGGATATGTTGATGCAAAATGAGAGGTATATCTGCAACTAGTGGTAATAAACGTTCACGCGCTAAGTCCAAAGCCACCATGACTTCAGCTTTAGAGACTGCTTTTGCGCCCAAAAACTCCACCAACATGAAGTTGACGTATTTCAAATGCTCATCAAGACGTTCATCCAGATTGCTGGCGTTTAAGTCGACCAAACGAATGCCACGTCTGGCTGTTTTATCTTCATAACAAGGGCCAATGCCACGACCTGTAGTACCGATTTTACCTTTGCCTTTGGCAGCTTCACGCGCTGCATCTAAAGCACGGTGATAAGGTAAAATAAGCTGGCAACGATCCGATATTTTAAGACGTTGCTCTACAGGAATACCTGCCTCAAGCAACATATCCAACTCTTCGACCAAACGAAAAGGGTCAACCACGGTACCATTGCCAATCAAACTCAAGATGTTGTCATGCAAAATACCTGATGGGATATGATTCAACACCGTTTTTTGCTCGCCAATCACCAAAGTATGCCCCGCATTAGGGCCACCTTGAAAACGTGCTACCACATCCATCTTGGGTGCAAGCAAGTCCACAATCTTACCCTTGCCTTCATCACCCCATTGAATACCAATTGCTACTGTATTTGTCATATTATCCTCAATATCTCGCGTTGACCATGTTCAACATGGTGCGTTGTCTAACCAAGCCCATAAATCAAAAGAAAAACCCGTCGCTGGCATATCACGACCATGCGTTGCCATCATGGTGTCATAACGCCCACCATGCAATAAAGCATGGGAAGTCGCGGCAGCAAAACCTGTAAACACCATGCCGCTATGGTATAAAAAGCGCGGTGTGACGGCGACATCAATTACAATTTCTACTTCACCAGACAAACGGCTAGAGACTGTTTGTGCCAAATGCAGCAATTCTTGAGCAGCTTGGGCAAAATCAGCGTTGATATGGTGTTGTTCAGCGGCTAACCAAGCAGCATCCGCTTGCCCTGCTGCCAAGACCATTAAAGCAGCATTGTTGGCATCAGCTAACGATTCTGAGGCAAGATGTGTTGCCATATCTTCGGGACTATGCCGCGCAATCAAGTTTACCCAAGCTTCTAAGGCTTGTGTACTTTCAGCTACCAAAGCCTGAATCAAACCCATATGTCCCACTTGTAAGACTGCTTGTTTAAAACCTGCTTCTGCCATGGATAATGCTGCTAAGTGCATCACTTCCACATCACCTTCTTCACCTGCAAGCCCCAAACATTCCACACCTGTTTGCCATTGTTGGCGTGAGCCAGAGCGCACATCAGGTCTTGCCAGCATCACAGGCCCTGAATAGTGAAGTTTCAAAACTTTTTCATGGGACATGCGTGTGGCAACTAAGCGTGCAATTTGTGGTGTCATATCAGGGCGAATAGCCAATAAACCTGCATCAGCAGGATCTGAAAAGACCACGGTTTGATCCGATAAAAAACTTCCTGCACCAGAGTTAAGTGCCGCTGGTCGTTCGACCAATGGCGGAATCACTTCTGAAAAACCAGCGTCGCTGTACAGCTCAAATAAACGAAACTGCAACAGACGTAATGCCTTGGCTCTGCTACCAAAAGCATCTTCTAAGCCTAAAATAGGTTTGACTACACTCACACTTCCTCCAACACCACATGGCGAACTGTGGTCACATGTGGCAAATCTTCAAGTTGTTGTAACACTTTCTGGCTGGGTTCAGAATCAATGCTCACCAAAGCTATAGCTTCTGCCTTGCCTTTGCGCCTGCCCAAACGAAAATCACCAATATTGATACTTTCCTCAGCTAAAGTGGTGGCTAAAGCCGCAATCACACCAGGTTTGTCATCATTTTCAATGAATAATAAACGCCCTTGTGGACGCATTTCCAGCTCGCAATCATCAATGCTGACCAAACGTGAACTCATACCATCAAATACTGTGCCCGAGACACAACGCACACCATCATCACCATGTACTTCCAGATGTAATAAGCTGGAAAAATGATCTGAAACATCCGATGCGATTTCGACTATCTCAATGCCACGTTCTTTTGCCAGTATCACCGCGTTTACCGCATTGACTTCTTCCATGCTCTGCGACAACAAACCTTGCAACAAGGCATTGATGATGGGAGGGCGGTTTAGCTTAGCGATTTGACCTTCAACACGCACCGTAATTTTATCATAACCTGGGCGCATCACTTGCCCCATAAACTGCCCCAAGGCGCTTGCCAAATGTATAAAAGGTGCTAAAGATTTGGCTTTATCTTCGGATAGAGAGGGTACGTTCACCGCATTTTTGATGCTTCCAGCCAATAAATAATCGGCCATTTGTTCAGCAATTTGTACGGCGACATTCTCTTGCGCTTCATCACTACAAGCACCGATATGGGGGGTGAAAGTCACATTATTCAATGCAAAAAGCGGATTATCTTTGGCAGGTTCATGTTCGTACACATCCAAAGCAGCAGCCCTTAAATGTCCAGACTTGCACACTTTATACAAGGCTTTTTCATCCACAATGCCACCACGCGCACAGTTGATGAGGATAGATCCCTTTTTCATGCGCCCTAAAATATCGGCATTGATTAAGTTGCGTGTCACATCCAATAAAGGCACATGGATGGTCAACACATCCACCATGCTCGCCAAGGCGGCAACGCTATCTACTTTGGTCACACCCATAGCCGCAGCGCGTTCATCAGAAATAAAAGGATCATAGACATACACGGTCAAACGCAGCCCTTTAAGCCTATCGCAGACAATCGCCCCGATATTTCCTGCTCCAATCACACCTGCTTTTTTACCTGTAAGCTCCATGCCCATAAATGCAGACTTTTCCCATTTTCCAGCCCGCGTTGAGGCGGTGGCTTGGGGAATTTGACGTGCTGCGGCTACCAAGTGGGCAATGGCTAGCTCAGCGGTTGTAATCGTATTGCCAAAAGGGGTGTTCATGACCACCACGCCACGCCGTGAACAGCTTGATATATCAATGTTGTCCACACCAATGCCTGCTCTGCCAATCACTTTCACTTTGCTGGCAGCTTGGAGCAGCTCACCATGTAGTGTGGTGGAAGAACGCACTGCAATACCATCATATAAAGGTGCGATGTTGCATTGTTCAGCGTGGGATAAGTTGGGTTTGTAGTCAACTTCAATACCACGGGCTCGAAACACTTCCACAGCACGTTGGCTCATGCTGTCGGCAATCCAGACTTTAGGTAGTGGCATGGTTATACCACGTTGGCAAAACGTGCTGCCAATACAGTTTGTGCAGCTGCAACCCCAGCACCCATTTGCACAGGATGACCAAACTTGAATAAGGCAATTTCAACTGCACTCATGGTGGTGCAGACATCAAATACATCAGTATAACCCAAATGTGCCACACGAATGATTTTTCCTTTCAAATCATCCTGCCCCCCAGCAAAAGTCACACCCATTTCGTCGCGTAAATACTTCACAAATGCTGCACCATCAACGCCATCAGGCACAAATGCACCTGTAGCGGATGTTGCAGGTGAACTGGATACCAACTTCATGCCCAAAGCTTGAAAACCAGCACGTGCTGCTGCTGCCAAGACTTTATGCCGTGCATATAAGTTGTCCAAACCTTCTTCAAGCATCATTTTTAATACTTCATTCAAACCAATGATTAAAGAGGCTGCTGGTGTCCAAGCGGTGGTATCTTTGCCTTTTTTCTGATTTTTACGTTCAGTAAGCAGATCAAAATAGAAGGTATTACATCCCTTGCTTGCTTCAACCATAGCCCAAGCTTTGTCGGATAAAGCAATCGTTGCCAAACCAGGCGGCAACATCAATGCTTTTTGAGAGCCTGAAATGACTACATCCAAGCCCCAGTCATCCATAGGCATATCAATCACACCCAATGCCGTAATCGCATCGACTACAGTGACGGTATTTAAATCTTTGGTAAGGGCAGCAATGGCTTGAATTGGTTGTTCGGTGGTGGTGGATGTTTCAGAAGCTTGAACAAACAGCGCTTTTGCCTCGGGATGTGCCTCTAAAGCTGCTTGTACATCCGCAAGCGCAACCGCTTCACCCCAAGCGACTTTGATTTCAACCGTGATGATACCATGTTTAGCCGCAATCTTACCCCAGCGCTCGCCAAATTTACCCGCATTGACATAAATCATGGTTTCGCCAGGTGAACATAAGTTCATCACTGCCGCTTCCATCGCACCAGAACCAGAAGAAGAAAGCATCAAAGCATCGTTGCTCGTTTTGTAAACTTGCTCCAACATGGCTTTGGTTTCGGCAAAAATAGCTGAAAATTGAGGGGTGCGATGATGAATCATGGGTGCTGCCATACGCAGCAAAACACGCTCTGGAACAGCTGTAGGACCAGGGGAAAGTAGGTATTGTTTCAAGGGTTTATCGCTCCAAAAGACAAAATAATCAGGTGCAATCCAAATAAGGTTAAGCAACAGATACCTAGAGTGCGGCGGAATGCTATAAACTTATGGGTACAGGTCAAATGATTAGACCTCGAAAATGAAAATATAGCTGCTTATGGCAGCAACTTTGAACAGCGTGTAAAAAAACTGTTTCATTTCAGCGCATCAATGAGGATGTGTGCGCAGCGCTCCTACAATCTGTATACAGTCTTCTTTCAAGACCTTGCTTGTAGTGGTTTAGCCACTGCAAAATACACTTAGCATGAGCATACAACTCAAGATAGACGGAAGTAGTAATAGAGGACAATATAGCGCCATGTCAAAAGTTACACGTGCGATTATTTTAGCAGCAGGTTTAGGCACACGTCTTAAGTCGCTGACTCAAAACCAACCCAAGGCGTTGATGTTGGTTGCTGGTGAGCCTGCGATTGTGCATGTGATTC
>JAUZQU010000175.1 GCA_030950835.1 Mariprofundaceae bacterium
TCAGTGCGCCCTCATAAGGTGTTACAGTGTTGGACACATGCTCAAACACATGGGCAAATTTCAGCGATGTAATCACATCGGCTTGCGGCAACATCGCAGCAAGGTTAGCCGCCTGAGCAGCGCCATGTTTGGTAATGGCAACCAACACAACTTTTCCATCAAGGGGTTTGTTATCTTTCATCTTTACACTTCCTTTTTCTTACAGCCGCGAATCACTTCACCACGCTGTCTATTGGGATTACGCACCAGTATCAATGATAAATAATTGACCTTCTCACCCTTGAGCGAGGCCACATCACGAATCATACGTTCTTCAGGCGCACCTGCTTTTTCCATAAACACTGCATCTTGTAATAGGTCACGTTCGGCTAACCAATCAATCACGCTATCCAACAATGGTTTTACCTTGAGCAATACCAACGTATCAAAGTGCGGCAATAAAGTATCCAAGACATGCAAACCATAACCCGCAGGCACCACCGCTACCGTATCATCGGTTTCCGCCAAGGGAAAAGATGCACTCGCTGCAGCTGCATGATAAGAGGGTACCCCCGCAATCACTTCCACGGCAATACTACTATCCAAATTTTGCACATAACGCGCCAAATAAGTGAAGGTAGAAAACGTTGAGGCATCACCTTCCACCAAAAACATCACATCACGCCCTGCTTGTAATACAGGCACAATCTGTGCTGCCGCCCGCGCCCAAGCCCGCGATAATACTTCAATATCATGGGTCATAGGAAATACCAACGCCAAAGCATCATCAGGTCTGCTCAACCCCGTGCGCTCGGCAATGCCCAAAGCATAACTCTGACCACCCTTGCGCCGCACAGGATAAGTCCACAGCGCCTCCGATTGCATGACTTCCCATGCTCTGCGTGTAATCAAACCTGCATCACCTGGACCAAGCGATGCCGCAATGAGTTTACCTTGTATCGCTTCTTTCATGTGTATCCTTGTGATCAAAAAATTTACTTACGCATGTTAGCAACATCACGCACGATTGCCTCAATAACTTACTCACCTTGACGATAAAACACCTGTCCAACACGCTGGATATGTTCCACCAAATTAGAGTTGCTGATGCTTGCCAATATCGACAAGTCGACCATATAAGGAATCGGCAAATCATAAAGCTGCTGATTGATAGACGACAACAAGGCAAAATCAAGCCGCTCGCCCTTCATACTCAAATCAATATCCGAGCCAACTTTATAATTACCCTTCGCCCGTGAGCCATACAATATCACTTCATCCACTTCAGGGTATGCAGCAAACACGTCACAAATAGCAGCAACAATCGGCGCACCCAAGCCAAATTTACCCTTCTTCATCGTCAATTAAGCCCTGCAAACGCTGGCGCAAGGCAACAAAAGCAGGGAAATAATTGTTTTTAGTGGCTGTAACAATTTCCTGCATTTTTGCTTCGTCATAAGCATGTGCAGCTAAATTCCTGCTTTTAATCATCTCCATCCACACTTGTGCTAATACTTCATCTGCCAGCAGCCCTTGCTTGAAAGCCTCGCGAATAGCGTCCCGCGAACCAATCAGCCCAGTAATGCCCTGATATTCAAGCAAGTCTTTTAATACTTTCCAACCCAATTCAAAGTTATATTCAAACGCCTTAATTAATCCTTGTTCTTCAAGCTCATTCAACGATTCTTGTTGCATAAACTTGGTCAACTGGTTCAAAGCACGACAAAAATTATCAAACCGCTGAATCCAACGAATATCTTGGTTACTTGTATGCATGGATGCTCCTTTTTGTCTCAATCGTTCCCTTAATGACCTTCAGGCAAAGAAGGCAAGCCCAGTTCTTTGAGGTATGCATTATGCTTACCCTCAGCCGTTGCTATTTTTGCCTCTAAGGCAAACAACTCCTTATGAACCTGACCCAAATCAATTTTTTCTTCTGGTTTTGCAGTGCTTACATAACGGGAGATGTTTAAATTAAAATCATTTTTCTCAATTTCTTCCATGGATACACGTCTGGCATATCGCGTTTCTTGTTTGCGAAATTGATAAGTATCAATGATTTTTTCAATATGCTTATCAAGCAAGTTATTTTGACGTTTGCCTTTTTCGAAGTGTTCACTGGCATTGATGAAAAGAACATCATCAAACTTTTTGCATTTCTTCAATACAAGAATACACACAGGAATACCCGTGGAGAAAAACAGGTTGGCAGGCAGACCAATCACCGTATCAATATGGTTATCGTTGAGCAGCTTGCTGCGAATACGTGCTTCTGCACCACCACGAAACAATACCCCATGCGGTAAAATGATAGCCATAGTTCCTTCATCACTTAAAAAGTGAAAGCCGTGTAACAAAAAAGCAAAATCTGCTGCCGACTTGGGCGCAAGCCCATAGCTTTTGAAGCGAAAATCATCAGCCAATGCTTCTGTAGGCTCCCAGCGATAGCTGAATGGTGGATTGGCAACAACGGCATCGCATTCCAGTTTTTTGGTGGGATTCATCTCATTAAGAATATCCCAATCGTTGAGCAGTGAATCACCATGATGAATTTCAAATTCAGAATCCTTTACCCCATGCAGCAACATATTCATACGTGCTAGGTTGTAAGTGGTAATATTCTTTTCCTGCCCGTAGATTTTACCAACACCGTGGGGGCCAAGTTTATTGCGAACATTTAACAGCAACGAGCCAGAACCACAGGCAAAATCCAGCACTTTATGCAGCTTTTTCTTTTTGCCCGTTGCAGGCTCTTGGCTATCAAGCGTGACAATTTCAGAAAGTATGGTCGATATGGGTTGCGGTGTATAAAACTCACCCGCTTTTTTACCCGAACCTGCGGCAAATTGACCAATCAGGTACTCATAAGCATCGCCCAACACATCGCTACCACTGGAGAAACCAGCAATGCCATCGGCAATTTTTTTGATGATGGTGCAGAGTTTTGCATTACGCTCGCTGTAGTTTTTACCCAGCTTTTCAGAATCCAGATTGATTTCTGAGAACAAACCCTGAAAGTTATTCTCAAAGGATTGGTTTTCAATGTATTTGAAGCCACCCTGCAAGGTGTGCAGTAGCTCATCGTTTTGGGTTCTGGCTAACTCGGAAATACTGCTCCATAGATGGGCAGGCTCAATCACATAATGCACCTTGCGGCGCATCTGCTTTTCAAATTCAGCGATATCTTCTGCATTTTGTTCATACCACTGTGTTAAAGGATTACCTTTATCCTCATCTTTGGGTTTCGGGTAATCAGACCCCAGCTCTTTTTTAGCAGATGCCTCGTAGTTATCGGATAAATAACGCAAGAAGAGGAACGACAACATATAATCGCGAAAATCATCGGCATTCATCGCACCACGTAGGTCGTTGGCAATGCCCCAAAGGGTGTTACCCAATTGTTTTTGATCGTGTTCGGTCATGGTTGGTTGCCCTCTTTAATCTTTTCTAGGCAAAGCTTTTGTATTTTTTGCCAGTTTCTTGTCTGCTGATTTAACTCGGCGCTCCAGCTTTTTCAAATCTTCTTCAACAGGCAAACTTTCGGGCTTCATGCCGCGTTGCCCCAACATATCACGCACGCTTACATTATTTTGCACATGCTCATCAGTGATGGCGTTTTCACCCTGTAAATTGGATTTACCCACATTATGATTGGTCATTTCCGTGGCCAGGTTTTTGGCGGCAATAGTTAGGGTTGGCAAGAAATCAGCCAAGGGGCGGCTTTTAACAATTCCATACTTATCTTTCATGGCTTGGGTTGTATTACCACCAAACAAGGCCTTGTCCCCTCGTGATCGAATGCGCCCAAAACCTAAGTTATCCACCCCACGCTCAAAGATATTCTGCGACAAAGCTTTTTCAGATTTTTTTAACCGACCGCGCGCTTCCAAACGAGCTTGTAAACGTATTCGCTCTTCAATCAACTCCTGCTTACGGGTTTGCACGGCAAAATAGCTCTGAGCAAAGGCAATTTCAGGCTTGCGCGGATCACCATTTTGAGCAATCAGATAGCAGGCATAACGGGTGAGCATAAAATCATGCACCTCGCGTTTTCCCCCTTTACCCAATGCGATCATTTTCGTGACATCACGAAAATGATCCGAAGCCGCATTACCTATGTTCTCGCAAGATTCAATAGCACGATTGATGGCCGTTTGAAAGTTCTCCCAACGGGCATAACCCAAGTGCGCCTGTAAATCGCGAGCAAACCAGAATTCAATGCCTTCGGCATCCGCACGTTGCACAGCGGCTTCAAGGTTTTGCTGTAAAGCGTGTGATTTTTTATCCACGTTTCAAGCTCCTTGTGTGTTAATTATCAAACTCACCCATTCACCTCGTCAACGGAGGGGAAGAGCTGCTGCATCAGGCCTTTTTTATAGGCCTTGAGTGACTCGATGTTTTGGCATTGTGCGATGATTAGGTCGACGATGGAAAAAAGGCAGTCTGCGATTATTAGTTGTTCTTTCATCTTTGGTACGATCATAGGTAGTTTT
>JAUZQU010000176.1 GCA_030950835.1 Mariprofundaceae bacterium
GCGTGCAATGCGCCCAGCAAATCGTTCGCCACCATAATTGCGAATCACATCAATTAACTCAGCTTCTGAAACGCGTTCTAATTTTTTAGCTAACGGCTTACCCGATTCAAAGTCCATACGCATATCCAATGGACCATCTTGCATAAAAGAAAAACCACGCGCTGCTACATCAAGCTGTGGCGATGATACGCCCAAGTCAAAACCAATGCCGTCTACCTGCTTCCAGCCCTGTTGCAGCACAGCTTCTTCAATGCCCGCAAAGTCAGTATGTTGCATGGAAAAACGTCGGTCTTGTTGTGCCATCTCTTGACCTACAACCACAGCCTCTGGATCTCTGTCCAAACCCAAGATGTGCGCTTGTGCTGAAAGTTTATCCAGCATCATTTGGCTGTGCCCACCACGTCCAAAAGTGGCATCCACATAACACCCATCTACATCATGGCATAAAGCTTGAATATAGGGGGTCGCCAATACGGGAATATGCGACTGTGTAACCACGTTAAAAGTCCAAGTCCTGATGTTGAAGTAGCGCCAGCGAAGAGGCGAGTTGTGTTTCCCAAGCCGAGGCATCCCATATTTCAAACGTATCGGCTGAACCTGCAAATAGGGTGTGTTTTTGTAATCCAGCATGGTTGCGCAACGATTGGGGAATCAACACCCTACCCTGCTTATCTGGCGCATACGCTTGCGCCGAACTGACCACAGCACGTTTAAATGCCAAAACCACACGGTCACCACTAGGACGTGTCCCAAGCTTGGCAAGCAAACGCTTCCATTCTTGCAATGGATAAGCACGAAGACAAGGCGATTGGGCATCCCTAGCCACAATAAACGTCTGTTCATTGTACCTATTTTGCAGGACTTCACGATAGGCTGCTGGGATATTAATCCGCCCTTTATCGTCCATATTATTTGTATATTCGCCTTGAAACATCACTAAATCGCCCGCGTTCTCCTGCTTCATTTGGGTTCAAACCGCATGATTACCCACAATTACCCACTTACCGCCAATATCGACCACAAAAACACCATTGTCAACCACCATCTTCCCCTGCTGCTGCTCAAGTGGTTGCACCACTCAATTCCGCCTGCTCAATCAAGTCTGCTGCAACGAATCATTTGTCAGCTTTCACCAGAAGGCATACATTGCGCTCATGAAGATTTTAATTGTCGAAGACGAAGAACAAGTTGCCCAAGTCATACAAAAAGGACTAAGGGAAGAAGGACATGCCGTTGACCTGTCCTTTGATGGCGAAGATGGTGGTTTCCTGGCTGAAGTGAATGATTATGATTTGATTATTTTGGATTTGATGTTGCCGAAAAAGAATGGCATTCAAGTCTGCCGTGAAATTCGTGAACGTGGCGTAAATACACCTGTATTGATGTTAACCGCGCGTGATAGCGTTGAAGATAAAGTGCGTGGTTTGGACGCTGGTGCTGATGATTATATGGCTAAACCGTTTTCATTTCAGGAACTTCTGGCGCGTGTTCGGGCTTTATTACGCCGCACTTCTGATGTTAAAGCACCGATATTAGCCATGGCAGATTTGTCCCTTGACCCCATGAGCCGCCAAGTTTCCCGTGCTGAGAAAAACATTCGTTTGACCACCAAAGAATATGCGCTTTTAGAATATTTGATGCGTAATCCTTACAAAGTATTGTCACGCACCTTGATTGGCGAGCATGTTTGGGACATGAATTTTGACCCTGAAAGTAATGTGATTGATGTCTATGTCAGCCACTTACGCGCTAAAGTGGACAAGAATTTTAAGTTGGCACTAATTCATACTTTACGCGGGCAAGGTTATATTTTAAGTGATAAATACCAAGAAAACACTTAAAATACACCTCCCTTAAGCATTTTTTGATGAAAAACTGGTTTTTTACGCTGTACCGCCGCCTATTCCGCACCTTTCGTGGGCGATTAGCCATGCATTATATTGTAGTGGAACTGGTTGTACTGCTGGTCGCTGGTTTGCTTATTTACATCGTTTTAGCCAAACAAATCTATCAAGAAGTTGATGATGATTTGTTTTTTGAGGCACAACAACTGGTACAAAAACTCGCCCATACCCCTGGCACACAATGGGGCAGACAGCTCCAAGATTTTTCAGCTTATTACCGAGGCGTAGTGCAGTTGGTCAACCGCGAAGGTGTCATTTTATTCAATGTGGGTGAGGAGTTGATCAATCGTGAGAAAAAGGACATTGCCCTCGCTGTACATGGTGCTTTTGCAGGTAATGCCACTGTATTTGTCTCTACGAGCAGCTTATTAAGGCAAGATAACTTACGCGTTGCCGTGATGCCTGTGCGGGTGCAACAACAAGTTGTTGCTGTCATCATTCTCACCCGAACAACCCGTGATATTCAGAAGTTTTTCAAGCTTTTATACATTCTTGGCGGCACATTAGGTTTATTATCCATGATTATCAGTGGTGTGTTGGGTTACCGTATGGCAAAACGTTCGTTGCGCCCTATCCATGAGATTACCCATGCCGCACAAGCCGTCGCTGATGGTGATTTAAGCAGACGTTTAGAGTCGTCTACCCACGATGAGGAGATTCAAGAGCTTGTACACTCTTTAAACAAGATGTTCATCTGTTTAGAAGCCAATTTTAACAGTCAAAAACGCTTTGTTGCCGACACTTCCCACGAACTTCGCCACCCCATCACCATTTTAAAAGGTGAAATCGAAGTTGCCTTGATGCAAGAGCGTAGCCAAGAAGATTACAAAACCTTGCTCAAACAATTACACCACATCAGCGAACGTATGCAGCACATCGTCAACGATATGCTGACCCTTGCTCAAGCCGATGCGGGCACGTTAGAAATCGTCCAAGAAAAAGTTGATTTATCACTCCTATTACAAGAAGTTGGGCAACATCATCTCATGCTTTTCTCCAAACGAAACATTCACTTGGACATGCAAATTGCAGATGGTCTTGAAATCATGGGCGACCAACACCGTATCGAAAGGGTGTTTTATAATCTGCTGAATAATGCTTATCGATATGCCCCCAGCAACTCCACCATTACCTTGGCTGCATCTATGGCAAAAGCCTACATCAGCATCCAAGTGAGCGACTGTGGCATAGGTATACACAAACAAAATCAGCAACACTTATTTGAACGTTTCTACCGTGTTGACGATGCCCGAAACACCCAACAAGGCGAAGGTGCAGGGCTTGGTTTAGCCATTTGTAAACATATCATCTTGGCACACCGTGGCTCGATTGGTGTTTCCAGCGAGCATGGTCAAGGTGCAAGTTTTGAAGTCAAACTGCCATCTTCCGCTATCAACCCCGAATTCTCTCAGCGTTTACAAGATGTCATTCAAGCTCAAGCCATCATAAAATAAGGGGTACCTGGCTTAAAAGTGCCTCATCTATGGCAGCAAATTTGATATCAACCAAGCTTGTTGCCGGTATATAAGCATGTGCAAAACGATACAGCTCATCATCCACAACCTGCTCATCAAACATCAAGATATCGAGGTCAATGGTGCGTGGTCTCCATGAGCCTAATGTAGCATCTCTATGACAAAGATTCTCATGTTGTTTGCACCACTGTTCCAGCTCTTTACAATCCATTTCACTTTGAATCAAGCAGCAAGCATTTAAAAAGTCAGCGCCCTGCATACCTATTGCTTTGGATTGATAAACTGGGGAAAATTGCACCTCAACAAAGGCGCGGCGTAAAGCATGGGCTGCACGTATTAAGTTTTCCTCTGGTTTTATATTTGAGCCCATTCCGATTAAAGCAGAAGTCACGAACCCTTATTTCCTCGCTCAATCAATACTGCCACATTCTCTGAGCCACGCACAGCACCCGGTTTGGACATTTTCAATCGTAACCAAGACACATCAAACTCATCACGAATAATAGCAGCACAATGTTCGGCAAGTGATTCAATCAAGCCAAACTCTGAGGACTCCACAAAGTCAATGAGCCGTTTAGATACAGATTTGTAATCCAAGGTATCTTCAATCGCATCCGTTTTCCCTGCTTTGGCAATATCCCATGCCATTTCAAGGTCAAGGCGCACAGTTTGCCTTATTTCC